>PUNI01000086.1 GCA_003551745.1 Paracoccaceae bacterium
CTCTGTTTCACGCGGCCCAGCCAGCCGCGCACAGCTTCGCCAAGCCCCGGAGCCCCGCCCTGCCCCGCCGCCAGCTGCATCAATACAGCCGCCACGTGCTTGCAGTTGTGCCCCACGGGACAGGAGCAGGCCCCGTCGACCAGCTCGGGGCCAAGCGCAATCCGCTGCCGATAGACCTCCCCCTGCCCGTTCGACACCCGTGCCGTCAGGGACGTCGGCGACGACGGATCGATCTCAAGGACAAGCCCGCGCTGCACATAGTCGCGCGCCCGTTGCAAGGTCACAGCATCGAAATGCGCGTGCAGTCGACTGCCCATGGAGAACCACTTCCATCCGTCCCGCCCGGCCAAGGTGACCCGTCCAGCGTCGCAGACCACAGCAGGCACCATATGCTGTGGACTGTCACCCAACACCTACCACCCCAAGCCCCCTCAGCACGCCAGGCGACAAACCATCCATGGGGGCCATGCCGACCATGCTGCGATGTAACGGCAGCGCATCTCACCAGTTCAAACACGACGCCGAGAGGACCGCAGGGCTGGAAAATGCCGTGCGACGGGGCTGGCCACCGCGGTGACGATTCCACCTGGCCCACAAACCTTCGCCCCATGAGCTGAATGCGCCGTGCATCCACCAGACTGCAGAACTCCTCCACGGAGCAACACACGATGGCCGAGCGCTGTCGGAGGCGCCAGCCGTCAAACCAACCTCGGTAATGTCGGCGCCACGACCAGCGTCTACGGGCCAGCTTCACCTTGCGCGGCGTATCACGCCATGATACACAACGTGCATGATTGTCAGCACACGCGGCAAGCTGGCCGCACAGGCCTTGGCCGGTCGCTTCGGCAAGGGCTTCCCGGCCGACCTTGTCCGCCGGACCCGCGCCATGCTGTCGGCCCTCGATGCGGCGCATGTGCTGGAGGATCTCCGCTTTCCGCCCGGCAACCATCTGGAGGCGCTGAGCGGGGATCGCGCGGGGCAACATTCGGTCCGGATCAACGGGCAGTGGCGGATCTGCTTCATCTGGACCGACCAGGGACCCGCCGAAGTCGAGATCGTGGACTATCACTGAGGGGAGATGCGATGAGCCTGCTGACCGATCCATCCCACCCGGGGGAAGTTCTGACCGAACTCTACCTCCTCCCGCTCGGCATGAAGGCCCCGACGCTCGCCCGGCACCTCGGCGTGCCCCGCACCCGGATCGAGCGCCTGATCAAGGGCGAGACGGCGCTGTCGGCCGACACCGCGATGCGGCTCGCAGCCTTCTTCCGAACGACGCCCGAGTACTGGATGAACCTCCAGCGCGCCTGGGACCTCGCCCGCGCGCGCGAGACCGTGGATGTGTCGGGCATCACGCCAGTTCAGGCCGCGTAAGACCGTCCCACAGAGCATTATCCCGACTTATTCATCCAAATCGGCGTGGAAGGTTGCGTGCGCCTGAAAGCGCTGTAGATTCAAGCTGCTAAACACGATCTTCCAGCAGCTTCGGACGCACGCATGGGTGAAAGGCTACAACCGGTCACGCCGCGGTTCAACCGCTCCCTGAGTGTCGAGTGCCGGGAAGAGCGGCTGACGGGGGAGCCCGGAGCGGTGCTCTTGCGCGAGATCCTGGAAGCCAGCGGGATCGTGGACTGGATGGGGGCGCGGCTGAAGGATCCTCGGCGGCAGGCGGATGTCGTGCATGACCTGCCGTCGCTGTTGCGGACCGCGGTGTTGCTGGCGGCACAGGGCTGGCGCGATCACGACGATGCCGATGCGCTGCGTCTCGATCCTGCCATGCGGCTGGCGTGCAGCTCCTCGGCCGGACTGACCCCGCTGGTGGTGGAACCGGGGCTGGCCTCTCAGCCGACGCTGTCGCGCTTCACGGCTATCATGGCGCAGGCCGACAATCTGAAAGTGCTCCGTGACGGCCTGGCGGAACTCGGCGCGCGTGGCTTGCGAGCCGAGAACGGGGGACGGAAGCTTCCGCGGGTGACGCTCGACGTCGACAGCCTGCCCATCGAGGTGCATGGCCACCAGCCGAAGGCCGAGTGGAATGGCCATTACAACGCCCGCATCTACCACCCGCTGATCACCTCCATTGCCGAAACCGGCGACATGCTGGACGGGCGCCTGCGACCGGGCAATGTCGGCACTGCGGACGGGGCGCTGGACGTCATCCTCGACGTGGTGGATCGGGCGCGCGAGAGCGAGCTTTGCGACGTGGCCACGGTGCGCATGGATGCAGGCTTTCCCTCGGGGACACTGCTGGCGGGCCTGGAGGCGCGGAACATCGACTACGTCGCCCGGTTGCGTGCCAACCCCGCGCTCGACCGTCTGGCTGCACCCCACATGAAACGCCCACCCGGCCGACGCCCCCACAAGCCGCGGCTGTGGACCCACGGGCTGAAGTATCAGGCCGAGAGCTGGGACAAGCCCCGCCGGGTGATCCTGGTGGTCAAGGAGCGCCCCGACGATCTGCTGCTCGACCGCTTCTTCCTCGTCACCTCGCTGACCTGGCGGCAG
>PUNI01000012.1 GCA_003551745.1 Paracoccaceae bacterium
CACGAAGGAAGCCCAGAAGGCCGGGATAGAGGCTGCCAAGGCTGATCAGCGCAAATATCGGGGCAGGAAGCCCAGCTACAGCAGGGACACCCTAAACAAGGTTGTTGACCTTCTGGCCCTTGAGACGCGGACTTCGGAAATTGCCAAGGCAACAGGGCTGACCCGGCAGGCAGTTCTGAGGATCAAGGCTGACCCGGTCGGGGCTGAGGAAGTCCTCGCACGCTGGGAAGCTGCCTGAAGCCCAGCGCCAAGCGGAACCCGGCGGGGACCTGTCCTGAGGGAGGGTAGGGTCCCCCCCAGAAATCAGCGCAGAGATTTCTTGTGGTCCCGCAGGGCCTCCCGAGGCCGAGGGAAGCGATTCATCTGGGCTGCCGCCTGAGCGACGTTCGGACCCTGCGGAGGTCTCAGATCGTGTCACACATCTTGTCACACATTGTGTGACTCGGTAGGTTTCAGGCCGAGCAATAGAGGAACCAGACGCGCGGGGCATGGACCGTTTCAGACTGAAACGCGTTCAGTAAGGATTTGCTTCTGCACAGAAAAAATCGTTACGGGTGTAATGGTAGCCCCCCAGCCTTCCAAGCTGGTCGTGCGGGTTCGATTCCCGCTACCCGCTCCAGTGCTTTCCCAGCCAGTGCTTTCCCAGCCAGTGCTTTCACAGGACGCGATGTGTCGCGCAGGGCGGTGCTTGCCGGGCGTCGCCTGACCGCCTACACGGCCTAAACTCACAGGGGCTGCGGGGGGTTGGCCGACGGATGAGCGATCAGACGACGACCCAGGCGGAGGATCGTGCTCGGTCGAAGCGCGTGGGGGCGCTGGCGGCGCTCTGGCCGTTCATGAAGCCCTACAGCCGGCTGATGGCCGCGGCGCTGACCGCGCTGGTGCTCACCGCCGTCGTCTCGCTGATGCTGCCGCTGGCGGTGCGCCGGGTCGTCGACGGCTTCGAGGCGCGCGACACTGCGCTGCTCAATTCCTATTTCGCCGGCGCGCTCGGGATTGCCGGGCTGCTCGCGCTCGGCACCGGCGTGCGCTATTACCTCGTCACCCGCTTCGGCGAGCGGGTCGTGGCCGATATCCGCAAGGCCGTCTTCGCGCGCATGATCGGCATGTCGCCGGCGTTCTACGAGCGGCTGATGACGGGCGAGGTGCTGTCGCGGATCACCACCGACACCACGCTGATCCTGTCGGTGATCGGCTCGTCGGTGTCGATCGCGCTGCGCAACATCCTGCTTCTGGTCGGCGGGCTGGTGATGCTGACGCTCACCTCGGCCACCCTCACCGGCTTCGTGCTGCTGATCGTGCCCGCCGTGATCGTGCCGATCGTTCTGCTGGGCCGACGGCTGCGCAAGCTGAGCCGCGCCAACCAGGACTGGATCGCGGCCTCCTCCGGCAACGCCTCCGAGGCGCTGCTCTCGGCGCAGACGGTGCAGGCCTACACCCACGAGGCCGCCAGCCGGGCCGAGTTCGCCCGCGTGACCGAGACCTCCTTCGACGTTGCCCGGCAGCGCATCTTCACCCGGGCGCTGATGACGGTGATCGTCATCTTCCTGGCCTTCTCGGGCATCGTCGGCGTGCTGTGGTCGGGCGCCAACGCGGTTGCCGCCGGCACGATGACGGCGGGCGAGCTGGTGCAGTTCGTCATCTATGCGGTGATCGTGGCCGGAGCGGTGGGCGCGCTGTCGGAGATCTGGGGCGAACTGCAGCGTGCCGCCGGCGCCACCGAGCGGCTGGTGGAGCTCCTTAACGCCAGCGACGCGGTGACCGACCCGCCCGATCCGCTGCCGCTGCCGCGCCCGGTGCGCGGCGAGATCGTCTTCGCCGACGTCAGCTTCCGCTATCCGGCCCGGCCCGAGCACAAGGCGCTGCGCGGCGTCAGCTTCACGGTGCAGCCGGGCGAGACGGTGGCCCTCGTCGGCCCTTCCGGCGCGGGCAAGAGCACGATCATCCAGCTTCTGCTGCGCTTCTACGACCCGGCCACCGGCCGTATCCTGATCGACGGGATCGACCTGCGGCGCATGGCGCGCGACGATTTCCGCCAGGCCATCGCGCTGGTGCCTCAGGATCCGGTGATCTTCGCCACCTCGGCGCGCGAGAATATCCGTTTCGGCCGGCCCGACGCCACCGACGCCGAGGTCGAGGCGGCGGCGCGCGCGGCGGCGGCGCATCTCTTCCTCTCGGCCCTGCCCGAGGGCTATGACACCCAGCTCGGCGAGCGCGGCGTGCTGCTTTCCGGCGGGCAGAAGCAGCGCGTCGCCATCGCCCGCGCGATCCTGCGCGACGCGCCGATCCTGCTCCTCGACGAGGCGACCTCGGCGCTCGACGCCGAAAGCGAACGTGCGGTGCAGCAGGCCGTCGACCGTCTCTCGGCGGAGCGAACGACGCTGGTGGTGGCCCACCGGCTCGCCACGGTGAAGAAGGCCGACCGCATCCTCGTCTTCGACGACGGCCAGATCGTGGCCGAAGGCGGCCATGATGCGCTGGTGGCCGAGGGTGGGCTCTATGCGCGTCTCGCCCGGCTGCAGTTCACCGACGGCATCGCCGCAGAGTGAGCCCGCCACCGGCGCCGCCGGGGCGGGCATCGTCGCCCAGACACTTGCCAGACCCAGCGGCAGCTTCCATGCTGCGCGGCGGGAGCGGGGCGCACGCCGCCGGGGAGGACAAGCATGAGCGATTTCAATTCCGTCGCCGACCGCGACGCGATCGAGGCCGAGGCATCCTGGGAGGCGCTCGATCTGCCGGCGACCGTCTACGGCCTGCTGCGGCGCACCCGCGACAGGTTCCCCGACCGCCCGGCGATCTCCTTCCAGCTGACCTCCGGCCCCGCGGATCCCGCCGAGACGCTGAGCTGGACCGATCTGCTGCGCCGCACCACCCAGGCGGCCAACCTGTTCCGCAGCCTCGGCGTGGCCGAGACCGACACCGTCGCCTATGTGCTGCCCAACTGCACCGAGACCGCCTATGTGCTTCTGGGGGGCATGACCGCGGGCATCGTCAACCCGGTCAACCCGTTGCTGGAGCCCGCCACCATTGCCGGCATCCTGCGCGAGACCGGCGCCAAGGTGGTGGTGACGCTGAAATCCATGCCCAAGACCGACGTCGCGCAGAAGGTCGCCGAGGCGGTGGCCTACGCGCCCGACGTGCGCACCGTGCTCGAGATCGATCTCAACCGCTACCTGCGCCCGCCGAAAAGCTGGATCGTGCCCTTCATCCGCCCGAAGACCCAGGTGCGCCATCATGCCCGCGTGCTCGACTTCCACACCGAACTGGCGCGACATCCCGACGACCGGCTGGCCTTCGCGGCCTCCGCGACGGATCGGGTGGCCGCGCAGTTCCACACCGGCGGCACCACCGGCCTGCCGAAGGTCGCCCGGCACCGTTATGCCGGCATGATCTACAACGGCTGGGTCGGGCATCGGCTTCTGTTCACCGAGAAGGACGTGCTGATCTGCCCGCTGCCCCTGTTCCACGTCTTTGCGGCCTATCCGATCGTCATGTCGGCGCTGGCTTCGGGCGCGCATGTGGTTTTCCCCACCCCGCAGGGCTATCGCGGCGAGGGAGTGTTCGATAATTTCTGGAAGCTCGTCGAACGCTGGGGCGTGACCTTCATGATCACGGTGCCCACCGCGCTTGCCGCGCTGATGCAGCGCAAGGTCGATGCCGATGTCTCGACCCTGCAGAGCGGCATCTCGGGCTCTGCGGCGCTGCCGGTCGAACTCTACAACCGCTTCGAGCGCGCGACCGGCGTCCAGATCGCCGAGGGCTACGGGCTGACCGAAGCGACCTGCCTCGTCTCCTGCAACCCGCCGGGCGGGATGAAGAAGGTGGGCTCTGTGGGCATCCCCTTCCCGCACACCCATGTCCGCATCCTTCAGTTCGACGACGACGGCAATGTCACCCATGAATGCGAGACCGACGAGGTGGGCGAGATCTGCGTGGCCAACCCCGGCGTCTGGCCCGACCAGACCTATACCGACCCCGACAAGAACAGGAAGCTCTACGTCCAGGGCCATCTGCGCACCGGCGATCTGGGCCGGCTCGACTCCGACGGCTATCTCTGGATCACCGGGCGGGCGAAGGACATCATCGTGCGCTCGGGCCACAACATCGATCCCGCGCAGATCGAGGACGCGCTGCTCAGCCACGACGAGGTGGCCTTCGTCGGCGCCGTCGGACAGCCCGACGCGCGGGCGGGCGAACTGCCCTGCGCCTATGTCGAGCTGGTCTCCGGCGCCAGGGTGAAGACCTCTGCCCTCCTCGACCATGCCGCCTCCCGCATCGGCGAGCGCGCGGCGATCCCCAAGCACATCGAGGTGCTCGACGAGCTGCCGAAGACGGCGATCGGCAAGATCTTCAAGCCTGACCTGCGGCGACGGGCGATCCAGCGCGTCTTCGACGAGGCCCTGGCTGAGGCGAAGCTGCCGGTGCACGTCGCCGAGGTGATCGAGGACCGCAAGCGCGGCCTCGTGGCCAAGCTCGAACGCACCGGCGATGTCGACGAGGCGAAGGTGGCCGAGTTGATGGGCAATTACACCACGCCGTGGGACTGGAAGGAATGAGCACGCGGCCCGGCCCCCGATGACCGGCACGCTTCTGTCGCTGGGCCACGGCTATTCGGCCCGCGCGTTGGCGCGGCTGCTGATCCCGCAGGGCTGGCATGTGATCGGCACCACCCGGCGCGAGGAGGCGGCGGCGCGGCTTGCGGCCGAGGGGGTGGAGCCGCTGGTCTGGCCCGGCACCCCGCTCGCGCCCGCACTGGGCCGGGCGAGCCATCTTCTCAGCTCGATTCCGCCGGGCGAGGATGGCGATCCGGTGCTGGCCGCCGAGGCCGAGGCCCTGCGCGCCGCCGGGCATCTGGCCTGGGTCGGCTATCTCTCCACCACCGGCGTCTATGGTGATCACGCCGGCGGCTGGGTCGACGAGTCGACGCCGCCCGCCCCTTCCACCCGGCGCGGCCGGGCGCGGCTGAAGGCCGAGACCGCTTGGGCCGAGCTGTGCGCGGCCGCCGGGCTGCCGCTCGCCATCTTCCGGCTGGCAGGCATCTACGGGCCGGGGCGGGGGCCCTTCGAGAAGGTCCGTGACGGCAGCGCCCGCGCCATCGTCAAGCCCGGGCAGGTGTTCTCGCGCATCCACGTGGACGACATCGCCCAGGTGCTGGCGGCCTCGATGATGCGGCCGCCCGCGCGCGGGCAGGCGGTGGCCTACAATGTTTGCGACGATGATCCGGCGCCGCCGCAGGACGTTCTGGCCCATGCCGCCCGGCTTCTGGGCCTGCCGCCACCGCCCGAGGTCGCATTCGAGGCGGCCGACCTCTCGCCGATGGCGCGCAGCTTCTATGCCGAGTCGAAACGGGTGCGGAACGAGCGCATCAAGCGCGCGCTCGGCGTGCACCTGCGCCACCCGGACTATCGCAGCGGTCTGGCCGCGATGCTGGCGGCGGAGGGGTAGGGCAGCCCTGGCCCGGCCGGGCTATGCACCCGCCCGGTGCCGGCGGCGCAGGCGCTCCGGCCGGCCGGGCAGGGCGAGCTGGGCCTCCGGGCGCGGCGTGCGGCTGACCACGCGCCCCTTCGCCACCACCGCCAGCCGCGCCGGCCGCAGCCGCAGCGCCTCTACCGGATCGCCGGCATCCAGCACCACCAGCGAGGCGACACAGTCCGGTGCAAGCCCGTAGCCCTCGAGCCCGAGGATCGCCGCCGGCACGTCGGTCACCATGTCGAAACAGGCCCGCATCTCGTCGGGATGGGTCATCTGCGCCACATGCAGCCCCATGAAGGCCACATCCAGCATGTCGGCGGTGCCCAGCGGATACCAGGGGTCACGCACACAGTCCTGCCCCCAGGCGACGGGGATGCCGGCGGCCTGCATCTCCTTCACCCGGGTCAGCCCCCGCCGTTTGGGAAAGCTGTCGTGCCGGCCCTGGATCACGATGTTGATGAGCGGGTTCGCGATCGCCGCCAGCTCCGCCTCGGCCACCAGCGGCAGGAGCTTCGAGACATAGTAGTTGTCCATCGAATGCATCGAGGTGAGGTGCGAGGCCGCGACCCGGCCCTGCAGCCCCAGCCGCTGCGTCTCATGGGCCAGCGTCTCGACATGGCGCGACATCGGGTCATCGGTCTCGTCGCAGTGCAGGTCCACGCGCAGCCCGCGCGCGGCAGCAAGCTCGCAGAGGGCCGTCACCGAGGTCGCGCCCTCTGCCATGGTCCGCTCGAAATGCGGGATGCCCCCCACCAGATCGACGCCCATGTCGAGCGCACGGGTCAGGTTCTCCATGCCGCCCGGCGCGCGGAACACCCCGTCCTGGGGGAAGGCGACAAGCTGCAGGTCGAGATAGGGGCGCACCGCCTCGCGGACGGCGATCATCGCCTCTACGGTGCGCAGGGAAGGGTCGGTCGTGTCGACATGGCTGCGGATTGCGAGCAGGCCCATCGACACCGCCCAGTCGCAATAGGCGAGCGCGCGTTCTATCATCTCCTCGGCCGTGGCGATCCGGCGCAGCTCGCCCCAGAGCGCGATGCCCTCCAGCAGCGTGCCCGAGGCGTTGATGCGTGGCAGGCCGTAGCTCAGCGCGGCGTCGAGGTGGAAATGGGGGTCGACGAAGGGCGGGGTGACGAGATCGCCCGCGGCCTCGATCACCTCGCCGGCCTCGGCCTCGCCCAGGGCCTCGACCGCCACGATCCGGTCGCCGCGGATGCCGATGTCGGCCACCCGGCCGTCGGGGAGCGTGCCGCCGCGGATCAGAAGGTCGAACATTTCAGCGTTCCCCCTTGCGCCAGGGCACCATCAGCGCGGCCGGCACCTCGGCGCGGCGCGACATCACGATGAGCGCGAGGATCGACAGCAGGAACGGCAGCATCAGGAAGATCTGATAGGGCACGTCGGCGCCGAGGGCGGTTTGCTGCAGCCGGATCTGGAAAGCGTCGAAGAACGCGAAGAGCAGCGTTCCCAGCGCCGCCTTGCCGGGCCGCCAGGCGCCGAAGACGACAAGCGCGATGCAGACCCAGCCACGGCCGTTGACCATCTCGAAGAAGAAGGAGTCGAAGGCCGACATGGTGAGGAACGCACCGCCCACCGCCATCAGCCCCGAGCCCACCATCACCGCGCCCATCCGGATGCCGGTGACCGAGAGCCCCTGGGCCGCCACCGCGGCCGGGTTCTCGCCCGCCGCCCGCAGCGCCAGCCCCAGCGGCGTGCGCCAGAGCACGAGGGCGACCACCGCGACGGTGGCGAAGGCCAGATAGGTCATCGCCGTCTGCGCAAAGAGCGCGGGGCCGAGGATCGGGATATCCGCCAGTCCCGGGATCGGCAGCGGCTGGAAGGCCTCGATCCGCGGCGGTGTGGTCACCTGCGGCAGGGCCAGCCGGTAGGCATAGTAGCTCGCCGAGGTCGCGAGCAGCGTCACGCCCAGACCCACCACATGTTGCGAGAGCCCGAAGGGCACCGTCAGCGTGGCGTGCAGCAGTCCGAACAGCGCGCCGGCCCCGAAGGCGATGGCCACGCCTGTCCAGAGGCCCGCCCCCGACCACACCGCCATCCAGCCGGCGAAGGCGCCCGCCACCATGATCCCCTCGATGCCGAGGTTCAGGACCCCCGCGCGCTCGCAGATCAGCTCGCCCATGGTGGCGAAGAGAAGCGGTGAGGCGATGCGGATCACCGCCGCCCAGAAGCTCGCCGAGACCAGGATGTCGACGACCTCGGTCATGAGCGGCGCAGCCTGAAGCGGGTGAGCAGGATCGCCAGCACCATCGCCAGAAGGGCCGTCGCTACCAGCATGTCGGCGATGTAGGTGGGCACGCCGGCGGCCCGGCTCATGCTGTCGGCACCCACGAAGATGCCGGCCACGAAGACAGCCGCCGCCACCACGCCGAAGGGATGGAGCAGCGCCAGCATGGCGACGATGATGCCGGTATAGCCGAAGCCGGGCGACAGCGTGGTGGTGAGGTTGCCGCGCAGCCCGGCGACCTCGGAAAACCCCGCCAGCCCGGCCAGCCCGCCGGAGATCAGGGCGGTGATCAGGATCACGCGGGTGACGGGGATGCCGGCGAACTCGGCGGCCTGCCGGTTCTCGCCCACCGCGCGCATGGCGTAGCCCAGCGTTGTGCGGGTCTGGATCACCCAGACCACGGCAGCGGCGATCAGCCCCAGCCCGAAGCCCCAGTGCAGCCGCAGCCCCTCGACGATGCGCGGCAGCCGCGCCTCGGGGATCAGCCGGGCCGATTGCGGCCAGCCCATGCCCATCGGGTCCTTCAGCGGGCCCTCCAGCAGCATCGAGACGAAGAGCAGCATCACGAAGTTGAACAGGAGCGTGGTGACCACCTCGTCCACCCCCAGCTTCGTCTTCAGAAGCGCGGGCACCAGCAGCACCAGCGCCCCGGCCAGCGCCGCCGCCGCCGCGATCACCGGCAGCAGCGCCGCAGCCGGCCAGAGCAGGAGCCCGGTGCCCAGCACCACGGTGATCGTGGCGCCGGCATAGAGCTGCGCCTCGGCGCCGATGTTCCAGAGCCTGGCGCGGAAGGCCACGGCCACGGCGAGGCCGGTGAAGATCAGCGGCGTCGCCCGGTTCAGTGTCTCGAGGATGGCGAAGCGCGAGCCCGCCGCACCCTGCAGGATCAGCCCGAAGACCGAGAAGGGCTCGGCCCCGGCGGCCAGCGCGAGGCCGGCACCGACGGCGAAGGTGGCGAGGATCGCCAGCGCCGGAAAGCCCAGCGTGCGCGCAAGCCCCGGCGCGGCGATCGGCTCAAGCCGCATCGGCGAGGTCGGAGAAGCCGCGCCCGGCCATCCAGGCGCCCAGCTCGGCCGGGGTCTTGCTGCCGCGCGGGAAGGCGGGCGAGAGCCGGCCGGCCGAAATCACATGGATCACGTCGGAGAGCGCCAGGATCTCGTCGAGATCCTCCGAAATGAGGAGGATCGCCGCACCGCGCAGCCGCGCAGCGGCCAGTTCGCCATGCACATAGGCCACCGCGCCTACGTCGAGCCCGCGGGTGGGCTGGTTGGCCAGGATGATCCGCGGTTCGGCGGCGAGCGCCCGGCCGAGGATGAGCTTCTGCATGTTCCCGCCCGAAAGCAGCCGGATGCGCGTGTCGGGGCCGGGGCAGCGCACGTCATAGGCCGAGATGATCTCCTCGGTGAAGCGGCGCGCGACGGCCCAGTTCATCCAGCCCGCACGGCTGAAGGGCGGGCGCGGATGCGCCTCCAGCACCGCGTTCTCGGTGAGCGTGAAATCGGCGATGGTGCCGGTGCGGTGGCGGTCCTCCGGGATGCGCGCGATGCCGGCCTCCAGAGCGATCCGCGGCGACCAGCGCCGCACCGGCCCCTGCCGCAACAGCAGTTCGCCCTCCGATGGCGCTGTCAGACCGGCGATCAGATCGGCCAGCGCCGCCTGCCCGTTGCCCGACACCCCCGCAAGCCCGGTGATCGTGCCGGCGCGCAGGGCGAGGTTCACCCCGGCAAGTCCGGGCGCCTTGCCGCGCGCAGCGGTGCGCACGCCCTCCAGCCGCAGAAGGTTCGCACCCACCAGCGCGCCGCCCAGCCGCGTCTGCGGGACCGCGCCGCCCACCATCAGCAGGGCCAGCCGGTCGGCATCGGTCTCGACAGTGGGCCCGGCGCCCGCCACCCGGCCGCGCCGCAGCACCACCACCCGGTCGGAGACCGCCATCACCTCGTGCAGCTTGTGCGAGATGAAGACGACCGACAGCCCCTTCGCGACCATCCGGCGCAGCGTGGCGAAAAGGCCCTCGGCCTCCTGCGGGGTCAGCACCGCGGTGGGCTCGTCGAGGATCAGGATGCGCGCGTCGCGATAGAGCGCCTTGAGGATCTCGACGCGCTGGCGCTCGCCCACCGACATCCGCGCCACCCGGGCATCCGGATCGACGGAGAGGCCGAAATCCTGCGCCAGTTGCGCCAGCCGCGCCCGCGCGGCGCGCCGGCGGAGACCGGGCTGCCACAGCCGACGCGTGCCCAGAAGCACGTTGTCGAGCACGCTCAGGTTCTCGGCGAGGGTGAAATGCTGGTGCACCATGCCCACCCCGGCCGCCAGCGCCGCGCCGGGCCGGCCCGGCGGCAGCGAGCGGCCGAACACCTCCACCCGGCCGGCATCGGCGGTGTAGTGGCCGAAGAGGATGTTCATCAGCGTCGTCTTGCCGGCCCCGTTCTCGCCCAGAAGCGCGACCACCTCGCCGGCATGCAGCGTCAGATCGATCCCGTCATTGGCGGCAAGCGCGCCGAAGCGCTTGGTGATGCCCTCCAGACGCAGGACGACAGGCGCGCCGGCGAGGTCGCGCATCAGCCCGACCGCGGCTCGTCGTCATTGATCGGCGTCACGAAGGCGCCCGACAGGATCTCCTCCTCGCGCTGGGCCATGAGCGCCACCGCCTCCTCCGGCACGCGGCCCTCGAAGGTGCCGAAGGGTGCCACCGAACAGCCGCCGTGGATCATGAAGCTGTAGATGCCGTAGTCCTTGGCAGTGAACTCGCCGGCACGCACGGCAGCGATGGCGGCCTCCATCGTCGGCTCGAAATGCCACAGCGCCGAGGTGATCACCGTGTCGGGATAGTCGGGCTGGGTGTCGATCACATTGCCGATCGCCAGCATGCCGCGTTCCTGCGCGGCGTCCGAGACGCCGAAGCGTTCGGCATACATGATGTCGGCGCCGCCCTCGATCATCCCGAAGGCGGTTTCCTTGGCGCGCGGCGGGTCGAACCACGAGCCGATGAAGGCGACCTGGAAGCGGATGTCGGGGTTGATCTCGCGCGCGCCGTCCATGAAGGCGTGCATCAGTCGGTTGACTTCGGGGATCGGGAAGCCGCCGACCATGCCGATGTTGGCGGTCTCGGTCATCGCGCCGGCGGCAATACCGGTCAGATAGGCGGCGTCCTGGATGTAGTTGTCGAAGACCGCGAAGTTGGGCACCGCCGGGTCCTCCTTGAAGGACGAGCCCATCAGGAACGCGACCTCGGGGTATTCGGCCGCGACCTCGCGCGATTCGGCCTCGACGCCGAACACTTCGCCCACGATCAGCTGCATGCCGGACTCGGCATATTCGCGCATGACCCGGGCATAATCGGTGTTCGAGACATTCTCGGAATAGCGGTAATCCACGGCGCCCGCCGCCTGCGCGGCCTCGGCGGCGATGTGGATGCGGCTGACCCACTGCTGCTCCACCGGCACGGTGTAGATGCCGGCCACGCGGATCGGCTCCTCGGCCATCAGCCGGCCCGGGCGGGCGAGCCCGGCAAGGGCGAGGCCGCCGGCCGAAGCGGCGAGCAGGCGGCGGCGGGTGAGGGCGAGGGGCGGGCGGGGTCGGATCAGGCGGCTCATCGGGCATCTCCCTGCTGCGGCGTCTTGGCGCGTCTTCCGGTCGCATCGGCCTAACGCGGGCCATCGGACGCGACCAGCCGATTCGCGCCCTGCAATGATGCCTCGGCAGGCAGCCGCCCGAAAAGTGGGCAGCCGCTGTCGCCCGATGCTGCGGCGCACGCGTTGCGTGCCGGTTCCGGCCCGGCCCGGCCCGGCGCGGAGCGGCGTCAGGCGGCGGGGTCCGGGAAGAAGGCCTTGATCGCCGCCACATGGGCCGGGCGCGCGCTGCAGGCGTCGGCGCCGAGTTCCGCGGCCTCCGCCATCAG
>PUNI01000225.1 GCA_003551745.1 Paracoccaceae bacterium
CTCGTCCTGTTCGCGGTCATCTGGTTCATGGTGCTGTTCGTGGTACTGCCGCTGCAACTGACGACCCAGGGCGAGGCAGGCAAGGTGGAGCCCGGCACGCCCGAATCCGCCCCGGTCGAACCGCATATCGGCCGCAAGGTGAAGGTCGTCACCGCCGTCGCGGTAGTGCTGTGGGGCCTGATCTCGGGGGTGATCGTCTCGGGCTGGGTCAGCGTGGCAGATTTCGATATCTCGGGCTGGCTGGGCGCGCCGTCCTGACACGGGCGCTGGCGCGGGCTGCCAGTGCACCATCGAGGGCACCATCGAGGTCACTCCGCCATCCAGGTCACTCCGCCATCCAGGTCACGATGCGGTCCAGATCGGGGCGCGGGCGCTCGGGCGGCGCCACCGTCTCGGTGCCGATGAAGATCAGCCCGGCAAGGAATTCCCGCGCGTCGAGGCCAAGCCCCTCGGCGCAGAACACCGGATCATGCGCGGCCCAGCCGGTGAGCCAGTTCGCCCCCCAGCCGGCGGCGAGCGCGGCGTTCAGAAGCGCGAGGCAGACCGCCCCGGCCGAGAGATGCTGCTCGATCACCGGGATCGTTTCGGAGGGTTTCGGCGCGGCGACGACCGCCACGGCCAGATGGGCGTCACCATACTGGCGGACGCCCTTCTCGACCTTCTCGGGCGCGACCCCGAGCGCGGGCGCGCGTGCGGCGGCGAGCCCGGCAAGCCGCTGCAGCGCCGGGCGTTCCAGCACGATGAAGCGCCAGGGCTCGAGTTTGCCGTGATCGGGGCTGCGGGCCGCGGCCTGCAGGATTGGCTGCAGCGCGGCGCGGTCGGGCGCCGGCGGGCCGAGGGTCTTCGCGGGGCGCGAGCGCCGGCGCAGCAGGAAATCGAGGGCGGCGGGATCGGGGGCGGGCATCTTGTTCTCCGGCAGGGGTCGCGCGACATGTAACCTTGGGTGCATGTTCCGGCCAGCAGAGGAAAGTGTGGGCGATGGCAGCGGACCGGCAGGCAGGCGCATCGGGCCGCAGCGTCAGGGTGCGGGTGACGCCGCGCGCGCGGCGGACCGAGGTACGCCCCGCCCCCAAAGGCGTGCCGGCCGAATTTCAGGTGCTGGTGACGGTGCCGCCGGAAGACGGCAAGGCCAACAAGGCGGTCATCGCAGCGCTGAGCGGAGCATTCGGCGTCGCGCCGAGCCGCATCCGGCTCCTGCGGGGCGCGAAGGCGCGCGACAAGCTGTTCCGGATCGACTGACGGATCAGCCGGACTTGGAGGGCGCCCGCAGACGATACATGCCTTCGGGGAGGTTCAGCGCCGCGCCGATGTCGCGCACCTGCCCGAGCGACAGGGTGATCCGGTTCACGCGGTCCTCGCGCGGGTCGAACTGCTCGATGGTGACGCAATCCTCGAAGACATGCACGGTGACGTCCTCCTGCAGAGGCGTGCCGTCCTCGTCCATCAGGGTGATCACGGTGGCGTCGAAGTCGTGCTCGATGGTGAACATCGTCACAGTCTAGCGCGCCGCGTGCCGATCGGAAAGCGCGCAGCGCCGGCGCCGATCGAGCGCAAACAGTGCCGGCGCCAGCGCGTGCTCGTAGATGACGCTCGCCAGCGGACGGATCATGGGCAGGCTGACGAGCCAGGCCAGCCGGCGCATCCGCGGCAAGGCCTGCCAGAGCGCCACGAAAGCCGGCAGCCCGACCAGCAATTCGTCGCCGCGGCGCAGATGCAGCCGCCGGCGCGCGGCCTCGGCGCTGACGCCCCAGCGCGCGAGATCGGCCGCGTTCAGATCCTCGAACTCGAGCGCTGCGCCGGTGCGGGTAGCCGCCCGGCGGTAGGCTGCGATCTCGCGCGAACAGATCGGGCAGTCGCCATTGTAGAGCACGACGGGCGTGGCGTCGGCGTGGATCGTCTCGTCTGTCATCGCGAGAAGGCTAGGACGCGGGCTGGCGGCGGCCAGCCCGGTTACACACCCGCGTGAAATGGCCAGACTTGCCTGCATGCCGGGCTGCGCGAGCCGATTGCCGGCGCTATGCTCCGCGCGGTCGGAGCAGCCGGAGGCATCGCCGCGCCATGCGTCGCATTCTGTTTTTGTGTCTCGCCGCGCTGCTGACGGCCTGCGTGCCGCTGCCGCTCGAGCCCGACCGCCCGCCTCCGGCAGCCCGTGTGGAGACCGGCCCGCGGCTCGACACGCAGACGTCTGCTGCGAACTTCGCGCAGGTTGTGGACACGATGGAGCCGGTGATCACCTCGGAGTGCCGCGCCCGCGCGCCGCGCAGCAACTGCGACTTCATGATCGTGGTCGACACGCGGCCCGGCCTGCCCCCCAACGCCTTCCAGACGCTCGACCGCTCGGGCCGGCCGGTGATCGGCTTCACCGCCTCGCTGCTGGCCGATGCGCGCAACACCGACGAGCTGGCCTTCATCCTGGGCCATGAGGCCGCCCATCACATCGAGGGCCACATTCCGCGCCGCATCGAGCAGGCGCGCACCGGCGCGCTGATCGCGGGGGCCCTGGCCGCGCTCACCGGGCTCGACGATGCCTCGGTCGAGCGCGTCGCCGGGATCGGCGCCGAGATCGCCGCGCGCCGCTTCACGCCGCAGCTGGAGCTGGAGGCCGACCGGCTGGGCACCGTGCTGGCCTGGCAGGCCGGGTTCGATCCCGAGCGCGGCGCCCGTTTCTTCGAGCGCATCCCCGATCCGGGCAATGCCTTCCTCGCCACCCACCCGCCCAACGCGCAGCGCCAAGCGGTGGTGCGCAACACCCTGTCGCGGCTGCGTGCGGGCGGCGACGTTTGATCTGGGTCATGGTGGCCGGCCGGCGGTCGTGAGAGGTCGGGAACGCGCTGCCCGCCGGCCACCCACCGGCAGAGCGACGCTGCGGAAGGGGAGGTCCGCACCGATGCCCGACACATATCCCGACACATGCGCGGTCACCGGCAACGGCGCCGGCGTGCTTCTGCACCGGATGGCCGAGACCGTGGAGGTCGATCTCGCCGAGGCGCTGCTCACGGGCCGGCTCGACGGGGAGACCTTCTGCGCCGCGCGCGACAGCTGCAGTGCCTGCCCGGAGGCCGCGCGCTGCGGTGCCTGGATCGAGGCCATGCCGAGTGCCACCCCGGCCACGCCCCACTACTGCCGCAACCGCTCCCTGATGGCCCGCCTGCGCGGCTGATCCGCCGCCACCAAGTTGGTCGTGGCATCCCCCCCGGGGCGGGGTTAGTCTGCGCTCGGCTCATTGCGGGAGGTGCCCATGCGCTGCGTCTTCGTCCAGGTCCGCTGCACACCCGGCCGCACCTATGAGGTGGCCGACGCGATCTATGATCGCGAGGTGGTCTCGGAGCTCTATTCCACCTCGGGCGAGTTCGACCTGATCGCAAAGGTCTACATTCCCGACGGCGAGGACATCGGCCACTATCTCAACGACCGGCTGTTCGACATCCCCGGCATCAGCCGGACGCTGACCACCATGACCTTCAAGGCGTTCTGACGATGGCGGCTGCCGGAACGCTTCTGGTGACCGGGGCGAGCGGCGGCATCGGCCGCGCGGTGGCCGCGCGCTTTCTGGATGCCGGCTGGAACGTGGCGCTGCTCGCGCGGCGCGCGGAGGCGCTGCAGGCGCTGGCCGAGGGGCGGCCGGGCGCGCTCGCCCTGCCCTGCGACGTTACCCGCGAGGCCGAGGTCGAGGCCGCCTTCGCCGCCGCGCTGGAGCGGTTCGGGCGGCTGGACGTGCTGTTCAACAACGCCGGCATCTTCCCGCCCTCCGGGCCGATCGACGAGCTGGAACTGGCCGACTGGCAGCGCGCGGTGGACGTGAACCTCACCGGCATGTTCCTTGCCGCCCGCGCCGCCTTCCGCATCATGCGCCGGCAATCGCCCCGGGGCGGGCGGATCATCAACAACGGCTCGATCTCGGCGCATGCGCCGCGGCCCGGTTCGGTGGGCTACACCGCCACCAAGCACGCGGTCACCGGGCTGACACGCACGCTGGCGCTGGACGGCCGGCCCTTCGACATCGCCTGCGGGCAGATCGACATCGGCAACGCCCTGACCGACATGGCCGAGAAGATGACCCGGGGCGTGCCCCAGGCCGACGGAAGCGTCCGCGTCGAGCCGGTGATGGACGTGGCCGCGGTGGTGGATGCCGTCGAGACCATGGCGCGGATGCCGGCGGGCGCCAATGTGCTGTTCCTGACCGTGATGGCCACCGGCATGCCCTTCGTCGGGCGCGGCTGACGGGGCTCAGGTGCGCAGGAGCCGGAAGGCGGCCGAGGCGGCCCAGCCGGCCAGCACGGCGATAGCCACCGCCAGGAGCCCATAGGCGAACGGCTGCTGCTGCGCGAGGTTGTAGAGCCAGCGCTCCACGCCCGCCTTGCGCACGTCGATCCCGGTCTCGAATCGGTCGACGACCTCGCCGTCGCGGGTCAGGAATACGCGCACCGCATAGACGCCTTCGGTGAGGTTTGCCGGCAGCGCCACGGTGGTGCGGAACAGCGTGTCGCGGGTGACCAGAACGCCCCCCTCGTCGAGCCGGTAGAGCCCGGCCTCGGTGCGCAACCGGATCAGCGCCTCGGTGAAGACAGGCGCATCGGCGACTGCGGCCAGCGCACCGATCGCCCGGATCGCGAGCGGGATCGAGATGCGGAAGCGCAGATCCTCGGTCGCCGACAGCGCCACCGGCAACGGCGCACTGGTCGCCACGCTGTAGAAGGTCGGCGCCCGGCTGACCCGCACCTCCTCGACATTGACCCAGATGCCCATGCGCCGGGCCTTGCGCCAGACCGACAGCGGCCGGCTCGGCCCCTCTACGGTGACGATGACCGACAGCGGGCCGGCGTCCTCGGGGACCGGCCCGTCGCGGAACACAGCGCCGAAGATGAGGATCTCGGAGCCCTCGAAGGTGGCGGTGAGCGCGACGTTGCGCTGGCTCAGATCGGCCAGCACCGCCTCGGCCCGCGCCGCGAGGGGCGCGAGCAGCACGAGCAGCAGCGCCAGACCCCACCTGATCGGCCCACACCTGATCGGCGCCCGCCTCATCGCCGCGCCTCGATGATCGTGTAGAGCTCGTCCGGCGTCAGCACGAGGTCGAGCGCGATGCGCCCCGCCACCGCGAGCACCATCAGCGCGAGCAGGATCCGCAACTGCTCGGCGTTCAGCTTCACCCCCAGCCGGGTGCCCACCTGCGCCCCGATGACGCCACCGAGGATCAGCACCAGCGCCAGCACGATGTCGACGCCGCGGGTGGTGGCGGCATGCATGACGGTGGTGAAGGCCGCCACGAAGATCACCTGATAGAGCGAGGTCCCCACCACCACCTTGGTCGGCATCCCAAGCAGATAGATCATCGCCGGCACCATCAGGAAACCGCCGCCCACGCCCATGATCGCCGCCAGCACCCCCACCACGGCGCCCACCAGCACCGGCGGGATGACGCTGATGTAGAGGCCCGAGGTGCGGAACTTCATCTTCAGCGGCAGGTTGTGCACCCAGAGATGCTGGTGGAGCCGGCGGCGCGGCGCGTCGGGGCGGCGGCTGCGGCCGAAGGCGCGCAGGCTCTCGTTCAGCATCACCAGCCCGATCACGCCGAGGAAGATCACATAGGAGAGCTGCACCAGAAGCTCGGTCTGGCCGAGCTGGCGCATCAGGTTGAACAGCCAGATGCCGAGCCCCGCACCCAGGATGCCGCCCAGGAGCAGCACGTTGCCCATGCGCAGATCGACGTTGCGCCGCTTCAGATGGGCCAGCACCCCCGACACCGAGGAGGCCACCACCTGGTTCACGCCGGTGGCCACCGCCACGGTGGAGGGGATGCCGATGAAGAGCAGAAGCGGCGTGATCAGAAAGCCGCCGCCGACGCCGAACATTCCCGACAAAAGCCCCGCCACGCCGCCGATGCCCAGCAGCACGAAGACATTCGCCGTTACCTCGGCGATGGGCAGGTAGATCTGCACAGCCAGTCGAACCCCGTGCTGCGGCTGCGTCGCCACGCCACGCGCTGCCGGCACCGGTCGCAGCTCCCGCCCGGCTGGCGCCGACCCGACGCCGCACGACGTGAAGCCCGACACTCGCCGAAGCCCGCACACGCAACCCGGTGAGCATCCGCCCTGCACCCCGCGCCTGGCAAGGGGCGCAGGCACAAAAGCCCGTGGCTGTGACCGCCAGCCCACCGCCCGTCGCGACGGCCGCGCAGGAAACGGGCGCGCCTGCGCATGGCCGGCCCCGGCCGCCTGCCGGGGCCTGGCCGGTGACCGCTCAGACCGGCTCCGCGTCGGACTCCGGCACCTGCCGGCTTTCGCGGATCAGCAGAAGCCCGCCAACAAGAAAACAGAACGCCCCGAAGCCCAGATGGGCGTTGGCGAGATCCGCCAGCCAGCCCGGCTCGGGCGCCCTCGGGATGAAGGCCAGGACGCCCGCGGTCATGAACAGGACGCAGCCCACGAGGTTGATGAACACGATCTGCCAGGACAGGCTGCGCGGCTTCCACGACCAGTAGCCGTGGCTTGTCTCCATGAAGGCGAGATAGCCCGACACGAGGAAGAGGATCGACCCGAGAAGGCCCGGCAGCCAGATCGTCAGATCCTGCTGATACCAGAGCCCCAGCGGGTGGATCGCATCGAAAGTGTTGAAATTGAATGCGATGGTGCCCGCAAACTGGGTGATCGTGCTGAGCCAGCCGAGGCTTCGCGGCCGCCAGCCGAGCAAGCGCACCTGCTGGACGTGACGCGGGCCGGTTGGGGAGAATACCGGTGCGTTGGCGGCCTGGAAGTTCTGCAGGAAACCGGCGGTGGTGAAGGGGATCGAGCCGAGAAAGAACACCACCGCGATCTGGACCGGGGTCAGCGGATTGGGAAACAGCGACAGCCCCGCCCCCAGCATGAACAGCAGCGAGCCCAAGGCGAAGAGCGCGCCGATCCAAGAGTTGAAGCTCGGCCGCAGCCAGATCGGCAGCGTGCCGTCGCCGGCATGCACCGGCAGCAGTCCCTTGCGGTTGTACCTGGCCAGCCAGACGACCCGCCGACCCTGCAGCAGATAGCTGCGGTAGGTGACGAAGCGCCCCGGGCCGCGGACGATCAAATCCCGCAGGTTTGGATGGTGTTCGCGAGCGCTCAACGCGAACCCCGGGTGAGGCTCCGCGTGCAGCCCATTGATCGTGGTGGCATCGGACACCCTCCGGCCTGCAGGACGACGCCAATCAAGACGACCGGCGAAGCACGCCACAATCGGCGGGCTCACCCGCGCCCGAATGCGCGAGGTCGCCGTGCCCTTGCGCGACGCGTGCTGCCAATAAGCCAAAGGCTGGCGGCAGCGCAACCGCAGCCGGCGGGCATCGGTTCCCGAACCGCCGGGCTCTCGACACGGCGTTCCGGCGGTGCACGCGCCATCAAGTGACGGCCAATCATAGAGTTTCTTGGCCCGTGGCCGGGCCAAGGGGCGGTCCTCGCGGCGCGCGAGACGCGGCTGCTAGTCCTGCGCGCGCAGAACGCTGGCCGGGCGCGCGGCCAGCGGGCGCAGGGCGAAGGCCAGCCCTGCAAGCAGCGTGGCCATCACCCCGCCCGCAACGATGGCGATCGCAGAGACAGGCTCGAATCGATAGCTCGTGTCCATCACCAGCGCCATGACCGCCCAGCCCGAAAGCCCGCCCGCCACGATCGCCACCGCCCCGGCGGCCGCGCCCAGCAGGGCCGAGCGCAGCGCGAAGCTCGACAGGATGCGGCGCCGCGCGGCGCCCAGCGTCTTCAGCACGGCAGCCTCGAAGACGCGTGCCCGTTCGCCGGCGGCGGCCGCACCGATCAGCACGATGAAGCCCGTCACCAGCGTGACCCCGGCCGCCCATGCGGTGGCGGCGGCGATATCGGAGAGCGTGCCGGCCGCCCGGTCGATCGCCTCGCGCACCGGAACCGCCGTGACGTTGGGAAAGGCGCCGGCCAGATCGCGCAGGATCGCGGCCTCGGCCTCGGGGGCGGCATAGACGGTGGCAATATGGGTATGGGGCGCGGCCTGCAAGGCGCCCGGGTTCATCGCCATCACGAAGCCGATCCCGGCGGTGGTGAAATCCACCACCCGGAAGTTCGCCACCTCGGCGGTGATCTCGCGCCCGAGGATGTTCACCGTCATCGTGTCGCCCAGCTGGATGCCGATCTCGCGCGCGATATCGTCGGACAGGCTGACCAGCGGCGGGCCGTCGTAATCGGCAGCCCACCAGTCGCCAGCGGTGATCTCGGTGCCCGCCGGCGGGGTGGCGGCATAGGTCACGCCACGATCCCCGCGCAGGATCCAGTGACCGCCGGCCACCTCCCGTGCGGGGCGGTCGTTGATCCGGGTAACGAAGCCGCGCAGCATCGGCGCGGTCTCGACATTCGAGACCATCGGATCGGCCTCCAGACGCTCGAGAAAGCCCTCCAGCTGCGCGGTCTGGATGTCGACGAAGAAATAGCTCGGCGCGCGCTCGGGCAGGTCGCGCTCGATCGCCGAGCGCAGGTTCGATTCGATCTGGCCCACCGCCGCCAGCACGGTCAGCCCGAGGCCCAGCGACAGTATCACCGAGGCCGCTTCCTCCCGAGGCCCGCCGATGGCGCCGAGGGCAAGACGCAGGGCGGTGCGCCCGCGCACCGCCGGCGACCGCGCCGCCCAGCGGGCCGCCCGGCGCACCAGCCAGGCCGCAACCACCAGCGCCAGCAGCGCCCCGACGATCCCCGCGGCACTGCCGACCGCAAGCTCCGGCACGCCCGAGAACCACGCCGCCGCGCCCACCAGCAGCGCCAGCAGGCCCGCCGTGGCCGCAAGGAACACCGGCCGAGGCCACGCCCGGGCAATCCCGCCTGCCTCGCGGAACAGCGCCGCGGCCCGGACCTCCTCGGTCCGTGCCAGCGGCCAGAGCGTAAAGATCAGCGCCGTCAGCACCCCGTAGAGCGCCGCCTCGCCCAGCGGCGCCAGATGCAACCGGAACTCGGCCGGCACCGGCAGGCGCGCCTCCAGAACCGGCGCCAGCACCAGCGGCAGCGCCGCCCCGAGCGCCATGCCCAGCATCACCCCCAGCAGCGTCAGCGCCCCGATCTGCAGGAAATAGACCAGAAAGATTGTCCGGCTCTCTGCGCCGAGGGTCTTCAGGATCGCGATGACCTCGGTCTTGCGCTCCAGATAGGCGCGCACCGCCGCCGACACGCCGACGCCGCCCACCGCGAGCCCGGCGAGCCCCACCAGCACCAGGAAGGCCGCGATGCGGTCGACGAAGAACTCGATGCCCGGGGCGCCGCGACGGCTGTCGCGCCAGCGCATCCCGCTGTCGGGAAAGGCCTCCCGCACCGAGGCGCGGATCTGATCCGGGTCGCTGCCGGGCGGCAGCATCATCCGGTACCGGCTGTCGAAGAGCGTGCCCTCGCCGAGAAGCTCGCTGTCGGCCAGCGCCGCGGTGCGCACCAGCGTCCGCGGGCCGAAGCCGAAGCCCGCGGCGCCGGCGTCGGGCTCGGAGACGAGCCGCGCGGTCAGCTCGAACTCCTGCACGCCGAGCCGGAAGACATCGCCGGTCTCGAGGCCCAGCCGATCGGCCAGAACCGGCGCCATCACCGCGCCGAAACGCCCCTCCGGCCGCGGACCGAGGGCGTCGTCGAGCGCCAGCGGCGGGTCGAGCCCCAGTTGCCCGACCAGCGGATAGGCGTCGTCCACGCCCTTGACCTGGGTCAGGGCGCGTTCGGCTCCGGCGCCCTCGCCCACCACCGCCATCGACCGGAAGTCGACGATCTCCGAGAGCCTTGCGGCATTCTCCTCCAGCCATGCGCGCTCCGCCGGTTCGGCAAACCGATAGGTGAAGCTGATCTCGGCGTCGCCGCCGAGGATCACGGCCCCCTCGCGCTGAAGCCCGGCTTCGATGGCCGCGCGCACCGAGCCGACCGCCGCAATGGCGCCAACACCCAGCGCCAGGCAGGCGAGGAACACCCAGAAGCCGCGCAGGCCCCCGCGCAACTCGCGCCGGGCGATGCGGGCCGCGATGGCAAGGCTCATTCCGCAGCCCTCGCCGTCAGCTCCTCGCGCTCGATGCCGCCGTCAGACAGTCGGATCACCCGGTCGCAGCGGGCAGCCAGCTCCGGGGCGTGAGTGACGAGGATCAGCGTGGCGCCATGGCGGTCGCGCAGGCCGAAGAGGAGCTGCATGATCGCATCGCCATTGGCCCCATCGAGATTGCCGGTGGGCTCGTCGGCCAGCAGGATTGCCGGGCGCGGCGCCGCGGCGCGGGCCAGCGCCACGCGCTGCTGCTCGCCGCCCGACATCTGGCTGGGGTAGTGGTCGAGCCGGCTGCCGAGGCCGACAGCCCGCAATTCCTCCTCGGCGCGGGCGAAGGCGTCGCGCCGGCCGGCCAGTTCCAGCGGGGTCGCGACATTTTCAAGTGCCGTCATCGTCGGGATCAGGTGGAAGGACTGGAACACCACCCCCATATTGCCGAGGCGGAAGCGGGCCAGCGCGTCCTCGTTCATCGCGGTCAGGTCATGGCCCAGGGCCATCACACTGCCGCCGGTGGCGCGTTCCAGCCCGCCCATGAGCATAAGGAGTGACGACTTGCCCGAGCCCGAAGGCCCCACCAGACCCACAGTTTCGCCCCGCGCCACATCCATGGTGATGCCGCGGAGGATTTCGACCGGCCCGGCATTGCCCATCAGCGTCAGGCGCGCCTCGCGCAGGCTCAGCACGGTTTCGGGCATCACGTCACTCCTCGGGTTCCTGCCTCGTGCGGCATATGGGGCTTGGGCCGGGCTTGGCAAACTGGCCGGTGCCGCGGTTTTTACGGGTCTGACGGCGGTTGCCGTCGCCGCCCAGCCGCTGACCGTGACAGCCTTCGGCGACAGCCTCACCCAGGGCTACGGCCTGCCGCAGGAGGAGGGCTTCGTGCCGGTACTGGAGCGCTGGCTGCAGGAACGGGGCCATGACGTCACCGTGACCAACGCCGGCGTCTCCGGCGACACCACGGCCGGCGGGCTTGCCCGGATCGACTGGACGCTGGCCGAGGCGCCCGATGCGCTGATCGTCGCGCTGGGGGGCAACGACCTTCTGCGCGGGCTCGATCCGGCCGAAAGCCGGGCCAATCTCGCCGGCATCCTGCAGGCCGCCGAGGCCGCCCAGGTGCCGGTGCTGCTGGCCGGCCTGCCCGCGCCGGGCAACTACGGCCCCGATTTCAAGCGCGACTTCGAGGCGATGTATGTGGAGCTGGCCGAGGAATTCGGCGCCATCGCCTATCCCGATTTCCTGGGCCCGATCGGCGAGAAGGCCGCCCAAGGCCTGTCGCTGGGCGACCTGATGCAGGAGGATCGCATTCACCCGAGCGCCGAGGGCGTCCGCCAGATCGTCGCCGCCATCGGCCCCTCGGTGGAGGAACTGCTCGAACGTGCCACGACCGCGGTGCCCGAGGGCTGAGGGCGTCGGGCGCGGCGGTTCACGCACCCGTGGGCCGGACCGACGCGCAGCCCACCGCCCGGTCAGAGGCCGTAGAGCGCGCCGAACTTGGCTTCCAGATAGGCCAGGAGCGGCGCCTCGTCGGGCTCCGCGCCGCAGGCCTGGGCGATGGTCCGGCGCGGCTCGTAGAGCCCGCCGTGGCGCTGCACCGTCC
>PUNI01000238.1 GCA_003551745.1 Paracoccaceae bacterium
CGATCGCGGCGGGCGAGCCGATGGAGAGCGTGCCCTTCTTCGACAATTCGGGCCCCGCGCCGGTGTTTTCCCGGATCGCGTGAGCCTCAGCGCTCTCCCGCGAGCGGATGGGGCACCGGGTCCTTGGCGCGCAGCAGATGGCGCCGGAACACCTCTCCGTAGGAGCGATAGACATAGCCGCCGTTGCGCCGCAGGTAATGGGTGCGGCGTTCGGCATAGCGGCCCGGCAGCCGGTACCAAGCAAGCCCGGGGTGCATGTGATGCACCACATGCAGGTTGTTGTTGAGAAAGAGGAGTGCCAGCGGCCCGCGATCCTCGATGATCGCGGTGCGGCCCGACGCGCGCGCATGCGCCTGGTGCTCCAGGAAGGTGCGGATCTTTAGCAGCGACATGCCCAGATAGGCGCCCAGCAGATAGGCCCAGACAGGGATTGCTCCCACCCAGCCCAGCCAGGCCGCCACCGGGGCCAGCGCCGCGAGATGCCAGGCCCAGGCGCGGCGCACCGCGCGGTCGCCCGCCGCCAGAGCCCGCGCCTCGCCTGCCCAGAACCCCGCCAGCGAAATCGCCGGTCCCAGCAGCATCCGCCCCAGCAGTGTGTTGTTGGTGCGCAGCAGCAGCCGCAGCGGGCGCGGCAGCCGCCGCCACACCGCCGGGTCGAGATAGTTCGATTCCGGGTCGTCATAGGGATCGGTCAGCGTGGCGTCGTTATGATGCGCCAGGTGCATGTCGCGGAACCGGTGGTATGGGATCGCCAGCCCCAAGGCCGGCGCCACCAGAAGGGTGTTCAGCCAGCGCAGCCGCGTCGGATGGCCGTGCAGCGCCTCGTGCTGCAACGAGGAATGCTGCGCCACGCTCAGCGCCACCAGCCCGATGCCCAGCGGCAGCCACAGCGCGGCAGCCGGCCCGGTCGCGAGGGCCCACAGAGCATAGGTGGCTGCCAGAAGGGCCAGCGTCGGCCATTCCGTGCCGCCAGACGCCGCGCGGCTCATGCCCGGCCCCAGCGGACACGCGACCAGAGGCGCTCGTAGGCGATGTAGCTCAGAAAGCCGAGGCCCGCGTTCAGCACCGCCAGGGTGCCGCCGAGCGCGACCGAGCCGGTCAGCGCCGCCCCGACCGTCAGCATCACCACAAGACCGAGCATTTGCCAGCCGATCGCCTTCGCCAGGGTGCGCCTGCGCGTCTCCATGCCGCCTCCGTTGTGCGTTGTGGCGACACGGTAGCGAAACGCCCGGTTGTCGGGTATTCTGAATATGCTAATCAGAAATCCCTCGATGGTGAGAAAATTCTGCAATGTTTGAATTACGCGACAAGCGCGATCTGTCGGTCCTGTTCCGCGAGCGCCTGCAGCAGGCGCTCGGCGACAGCGGGATGAGCCGCAGCGCGCTCGCCCGGGCCGTGGGGGTGGATCGCTCGACGATCTCGCAGCTGCTGTCGGACAGTGGCGCACGGATGCCGAATGCTCAGGTGGTGGCCGCCTGCGCCGGCGCGCTCGGGGTCAGCGCCGACTGGCTTCTCGGCCTCACCGAGCGCCCCGAGCGGCTCGCCGAACTGATGGCCCATTCGATGACCGTCACCGAGGCGCCGCGCGCGCTGGTCGACGAGCAGATCTTCGCCTGGCACCGCGAGGCGGCCGGCTACAAGATCCGTCATGTGCCCACGACGCTGCCCGACATGCTGAAGACCCGCGCGGTGCTGGAATGGGAATACAGCGCCCAGATCACCCGCACCGCCGAACAGGCGATCGGCGCCTCGCAGGACCGTCTGACCTGGATGCGCGGCTCGCCCTCGGATTACGAGATCGCCTTGCCGCTGCACGAGGCGCGGAGCTTCGCACGCGGCGACGGCTACTACGCGGGGCTCGCGACCGATGTCCGGCAGGCCCAGCTGCGCCATCTGGCCGAGCTGTCGCGGCAGCTCTATCCCTCGCTGCGGATCTATCTCTTCGATGCGCGCCGGGTCTTCTCGGCCCCGCTCACGGTGTTCGGCCCGCTGCTGGCGGTGCTCTATCTGGGGCGGCACTATCTCGCGTTCCGCGATTCGAGCCGGGTGGCGAGCTTCGCCGAACACTTCGACTGGCTGGTGCGCGAGGCGGAGATCGGCGCGCGCGACGCCGCCCAGCACTTCGCGGCGCTGGCCGACACGCCTAGCAGGGGCGGCTGATCCGGGCCTCCGCAAGGCGCAGGCCAGCGGCTGTCGCGGCCAGCACAGGCCGGTGCAGCCCGCGCCGGTGCGGGCCCTCGTTGCACCCCGGCCGGGCCGCTTCAGTAGGGCATCGGGTGCGCCTTCCAGGCCAGTGCGATGGCCGCCTGCACGTCGTCGGAGAGCGTCACATGCCGGGCTTCAAGCGCGGTGCGCAGTTGCTCGACCGAGGTGGCGCCGACGATCGGGATGATCGGGAAGGGCCGCGTCAGGCACCAGGCGATGGCCATCTGCGCCGGGTCGAGCCCGGCCTGGTTGGCGATGCCGAGAAAGGCCGACACCGCCTCCCACACCCGTGGCGTGATCCGCCCGCCGAGCGTCGGGTTCACCGCGCGTCGCGTGCCCTCGGGCGTGACGTCGCCTGCGTATTTCCCGGTCAGCAGCCCGGCCGCCAGCGGCGA
Organism: Paracoccaceae bacterium; assembly: GCA_003551745.1. Taxonomy (GTDB): domain Bacteria; phylum Pseudomonadota; class Alphaproteobacteria; order Rhodobacterales; family Rhodobacteraceae; genus Rhodobaculum. Next base: position 2,601 of record PUNI01000238.1, read on the forward strand.
GAACGCGAGCAGCGTCACCCCCTCGTTGACGCCAAGCTCGGCAAGGTCGGTGTCGTAGAGCCGGCAGAGCAGAGAGTATTCGTTCTGGATCGACTGCACACGCGGCAGCCCGGCCTCTTCGGCCAGCCGCAGCCAGGTTGCCGTGCCCCAGGCGGTCTCGTTCGACAGGCCGAAGTGGCGCAGCTTTCCCGCCGCGATCAGCTTCTGCACCGTCTCGAGGATCGCGCTCATGTGGGCGACCGTGTCGGCCCGGTTCTGGCCCGAGGGGTCATAGGCCCAGCTCTGCCGGAAGTGATACGAGCCGCGGTTGGGCCAGTGCAGCTGGTAGAGGTCGATCACGTCGGTGCGCAGCCGGCGCAGCGACGCCTCCACCGCCGACTCTAGCGTCGCCGGCGTGATCGGGGCGCCGTCGCGCACCGCCTTCTGGCCCGCGCCGGTGATCTTGGTGGCGATGACCAGACGCTCCCGACCGCCGCGGGCGGCGAGCCAGCTGCCGATGATCTCCTCGGTGCGCCCCACCGTCTCGGTGGCGATGGGGTTCACCGGATACATCTCGGCGGTGTCGATGAAGTCGACGCCGTGGTCGATGGCGAGGTCGAGCTGTGCATGCCCCTCGGCCTCGGTGTTCTGGCTGCCCCAGGTCATGGTGCCGAGGCAGATCTCCGAGACGTCGAGGCCGGAGCGGCCCAGCGGCACCTTCTTCATCCTGCTCTCCATCCGCACGGTCTGACCGCGCGCACCCTACCGACGCCGCCGCGCGGGGCAAGGGGCGCGCGCCCGCCGATGTGGTTTCGCATCCATCGCCCCCGGCCTACAGCCTCGCAATTTCATGCGTTCAGCCTGCGCGATTTGATGCAGCGCAAGGCGCGTGGCGTTGCGGTGCCGAATATGGCGAGGCGCGCAAGGGAACCGGAGAAGGAACAGGAGATGGCCGGAAAGCTCGAGGACATCACGAAGGTGCCGGTGCAGCAGCCGGACGAGACGCCGGCAGCGCCGGCGCTCGACAAGGCCGCTCGCAAGGGGCAGGGGAACGGGCCGGCGGTCGATCGCGCACGCATCCGCGACGCCTTCGAGAGCGGCCGCTACCCTTATCCGCGCAAGATGGGCCGCCGGCCCTACGAGGCCGAGAAGGCGCTGCTGCAGGCCGAGCTGCTGAAGGTGCAGATCTGGGCACAGGAGACCGGGCAGAAATTCGTGATCCTCTTCGAAGGGCGCGATGCCGCGGGCAAGGGCGGCACCATCAAGCGCTTCACCGAGCATCTCAACCCGCGCTTCGCCCGCGTCGTGGCGCTCAACAAGCCCTCCGAGCGCGAAAACGGCCAGTGGTATTTCCAGCGCTATGTCGAGCATCTGCCGACGGCCGGCGAGATGGTCTTCTACGACCGCTCCTGGTACAACCGCGCCGGCGTCGAGCGGGTGATGGGGTTCTGCACCCCCAACGAATACCTCGAGTTCATGCGCCAGGCGCCCGAGTTCGAGCGCATGCTCGTGCGTTCCGGCATCAGGCTCTACAAATACTGGTTCTCGGTCACCCAGAAGGAACAGCGCGCCCGCTTCAAGTCGCGCGAGACCGACCCGCTGAAGCGCTGGAAGCTGTCGCCCATCGACATGGCGAGCCTCGAGAAATGGGAAGACTACACCGAGGCCAAGGAGGCGATGTTCTTCTACACCGATACCGCCGACGCGCCCTGGGCGATCGTGAAGTCCAACGACAAGAAGCGGGCGCGGCTCAACTGCATGCGGCATTTTCTGGCCAGCCTCGACTATCCGGGCAAGGATGCGGCGGTGGTCGGCGAGCCCGACCCGCTTCTGGTCGGGCAGGCAAGTCATGTGGTGCATTCCGCGGCCCATATTCTCGGCGCCGCCCAGCATCCGGACCTGCGGCGCAACAACGGCTGAGCCCTGGCGGCCGGCCTGCCGCCGGTTCCGCTTGGAAAGGCGCCGACCATGTGGGTCGAACCCCACAGACCGCCGGGCTACCTCCTCGGCCCCGAACCGCCCCCCTTGGCACGCGAGGCGTGGCGGCGCGAGGGTGCGCTCGGTGGCCGATGGCGAGGGGGGCGCAACCCCGTCTGGCTGGCGCGTCAGGGCAAGGCCCTCCGGGCCTTCGGCGTCTCGGGCACCGTGGTCGAGCACCTCCAGACCCAAGATCTGCTGGCCGAGTGCTTCGCCGGGTTCAAGCGGCTGGAAGCCACCGATTACGATGCCGAGATCCGCGCGGGCACGGGCTACGCCGGCCTATCGGTCCTTATCAACTCGCCGGCCGCAGTCCCGCCGAGGGGGTCCGCGACCCCCGCGACCTCGACCCCGGGCGGGACGGCTCAAGCCGGCGTGACGCGCCCCCAGGCCCGGGGTGACGTCGCAGGCACCGCAAGCTATGGTCGCGCCGAGTTCGGAGGGGCCATGCTTCGCAGCGCGCGCTGTTCCATCTTTCCCGTCGCCGATCTGCCGGCATGGCTTCGCCGCCTCACCGCGGCGCTGCTTCTGGCGCCGGTCGCCGCGCTAGCCACGGCGCCGGCGGCGGCGCATCCGCATGTCTTCATCGACACCGGACTGGAGATCGTCTTCGACGACGAGGGGCGCGTGGCCGCGGTGCAGGTGGTCTGGGTGCACGACGCCTTCTACACCATGCTGGCGCTCGACGAATACGGCATGGACCCGGAATTCACAGGCACCGTGACGGAGGCCGAGCGCGCCGAACTCGCGGCGATCTATTCCAACTGGGACGAGGGTTACGCGGGCGACCTCTACGCGCTTCTCGACGGCGAACCGCTGCCGCTGTCGGGGCCGCGGGCGATGTGGGCCGACGTCGAGGAGGATCGGCTGATTCTCGCCCATCGCCGGGCCGTGCTGGATCCCCAGCACCTCGACGGGCGCAAGCTGGTACTGCAGGTCTATGATCCAACGTATTTCATCGCCTACACGGTGGCCGTCGAGCCGACGGTTTCCGGGCGGGACGACTGCGTTGCGACCGTCTACGGGCCTGACTGGGAGGCCGCGAATGCCCGCCTCATCGAGGCGCTGGACGAGCTGGCCGCACAGGGCCTCGACGAATGGGAGATCGAGGCGGATTTCCCCGCTGTCGGGGCGGAATTCGCCGAGGAGGTGCGCCTGACATGCGCGGCGCGCTGACCACGGCGGCCCTGATGCTCGCGGCGGCGCTGGCGCTGCTGTGGTGGCAGGACGGGCTCGACACGCTGGCACGTTGGGCCGCCGACGGGCAGCGCACGGCGCAGAATGCCATGGCCGGCGCCCTGCGCGCCCTGCGGGCCGGCGAGCCGGGGGCCCTCGCGCTGCTGATGGGCATCGCCTTCTCCTATGGGCTCTTCCATGCCGTGGGTCCGGGCCACGGCAAGGTCCTGCTGGGAGGATATGCGGCCGGAACAAGGGTGCCTCTGGGTCGGCTCGCCCTGATCGGGCTTGGCGCCAGCCTCGGCCAGGCCACCATGGCGGTGCTGATCGTTCATGGTGGGCTCGCCCTGTTCGATCTGAGCCGCGAGCATGTGCTGGGCCTCGGCGAGGGCGCGCTGGTGCAGGCCAGCAGCATCGCGATCGCCCTGATCGGGCTGTGGCTTTGCCTCGCTGGCGCCCGGGGCCTCCTGCGGCAGATGCGCCCGGCCCCGGTGATGCTCGGCGGGGTGGCGGCTGCGCACGGCCCCGCGGCCGCGGACGGGACATGCCCGTCCTGCGGCCATCGCCACCTGCCAACGGCAGAGGAGGTGGCCGGCATCAGGGGCTGGCGCGAGGCCGCCGTGCTGATCGGGGCGATCGCGGTGCGGCCCTGCACCGGGGCCCTCTTCCTGCTGATCCTGACCTGGCGCATGGGGATCTCGGCAGCGGGCATTGCCGGCACCTATGTCATGGCGTTGGGCACGGCGATCGTCACCGTCGGTGTCGCCGCCCTGGCGGTGCTGGCCCGCGACGGGGCCTGGCGCTGGGCCGGGCGTCTGGGCGGTCTTGCGACGCTCGGCCCGCTCGTGCAGCTCGGTGCCGGCGCGCTGGTGATCGCCGTGGCGTTGCAGACCCTGCGCTGAGCCGACGGCCGGATCATCACTCGGCTGCGGACAGGGGTCGGCACGGCACGCCGGAACCGTCGCTCGGTAGAGAAGCTGGCGCGCCTTGCCGCGCCGCGGCAGCTTGAAAACGGCACCGGACTGCCCCACGTTACACCTCGATGATGCATGGGGGATGCAAGGGGTCGCCGCTGCGATGGGGCCCGTGTCATCCGCCCCCAACGAGGTTCCCCGATGAGTGTGAAGCCGAGCCAAAGCCATCCCGTCCTGCCCCTGCGCGACATCGTGGTCTTTCCCCACATGATCGTGCCGCTCTTCGTCGGCCGCGAGAAATCCGTGCGCGCGCTCGAGGAGGTGATGCAGGAGGACAAGCAGATCCTGCTGGCCAGCCAGATCGACCCCGCCGAGGACGACCCCACTGCCGAGGGCATCTACGATGTGGGCGTGCTGGCGAATGTGCTGCAACTGCTGAAACTGCCCGACGGCACGGTCAAGGTGCTGGTGGAAGGCCGCGAGCGGGTGCGGATCACCGGATACGTGCCCAACGACGCGTTCTTCGAAGCCACGGTGGAGCCGCTTGACGAACAGGCCGGCGACACGGCGGCCGTGTCCGCGCTCACCAAGTCGGTCGGCGAGGAGTTCGAGCGCTACGCCAAGATCAAGAAGAACATTCCCGAGGAGGCCCTGGCGGCCGTTGCCGGCACGCGCGAGCCCGCCAAGCTCGCCGATCTCGTCGCCGGGCACCTCGGCGTGGAGGTCAAGCAGAAGCAGGAGCTGCTGGAGACGCTGGACGTCTCCGAACGGCTGGAGAAGGTCTATGGGCTGATGCAGGGCGAGATGAGCGTCCTGCAGGTGGAGCGAAAGATCAAGACGCGGGTGAAGAGCCAGATGGAGCGCACCCAGCGCGAGTATTACCTCAACGAACAGATGAAGGCGATCCAGCGCGAGCTGGGCGATGGCGAGGACGGGCAGGGCGAGGTCGCCGAGCTCGAGGCCCGCATCGAACAGACCAAGCTTTCCAAGGAGGCCCGCGACAAGGCGCTGGGTGAGCTGAAGAAGCTGAAGTCGATGAGCCCGATGAGCGCCGAAGCGACGGTGGTGCGCAACTACCTCGACTGGATGCTGTCGATCCCCTGGGGCAAGCGCAGCCGGGTCAAGAAGGATCTGACCCACGCCCAGAAGGTGCTGGACGACGACCATTACAGCCTCGAGAAGGTCAAGGAGCGGATCGTCGAGTATCTCGCGGTGCAGGCGCGCTCGGCCAAGTTGAAGGGGCCGATCCTGTGCCTCGTCGGCCCGCCGGGTGTGGGCAAGACCTCGCTGGGCCGGTCGGTGGCGAAGGCCACGGGGCGCGAGTTCATCCGCATCTCGCTGGGCGGCGTGCGCGACGAGGCCGAGATCCGCGGCCACCGGCGCACCTACATCGGTTCGATGCCGGGCAAGATCATCCAGGCGATGAAGAAGGCCAAGACCACCAACCCGCTGATCCTGCTCGACGAGATCGACAAGATGGGCCAGGATTTCCGCGGCGATCCGGCCAGCGCGATGCTGGAGGTGCTCGATCCCGAGCAGAATGCCAGCTTCACCGACCATTACCTCGAGGTCGAATACGACCTGTCGAACGTGATGTTCCTGACCACGGCGAACACCTACAACATGCCCTCGCCGCTGCTCGACCGGATGGAGATCATCCCGCTTTCGGGCTACACCGAGGACGAGAAGGCCGAGATTGCGCGCCGCCACCTGATCCCCAAGCAGGTGAAGGGGCATGGGCTGAAGAAGGGCGAGTTCGTCCTTACCGACGCGGCGCTGAAGGAGGTCATCCGGACCTATACCCGCGAGGCCGGCGTCCGGAACCTCGAACGCGAGATCGCGAAGCTCGCGCGCAAGGCGGTCACCCGGATCATCAAGGGCGAGGAAGCCACGGTCGAGATCACGCCCGACCGGCTGGAGGATTTCCTCGGCGTCAAGCGCTTCCGCTACGGGCTTGCCGAGCAGGAGGATGCCATCGGCGTCGTCACCGGCCTGGCCTATACCTCGGTCGGCGGCGATCTGCTGTCGATCGAGGCGCTGAAGCTGCCTGGCAAGGGCAAGATGAAGACCACCGGCAAGCTCGGCGACGTGATGAAGGAGTCGATCGACGCCGCCTCCAGCTATGTGCGGTCGATCGCACCGGAGATCGGGGTGAAGCCGCCGCGCTTCGACACCATGGACATCCACGTCCACGTCCCCGAGGGTGCCACGCCGAAGGACGGGCCCTCGGCCGGCATCGCCATGGTCACCGCCATCGTCTCGGTGCTGACCGGGATCCCGGTGCGCAAGGACATTGCCATGACCGGCGAGGTCACGCTCAGGGGCAACGTGCTGGCCATCGGCGGGCTCAAGGAGAAGCTGCTGGCGGCGCTGCGCGGCGGCGTGCGCACGGTTCTGATCCCCGAGGACAACGAGAAGGACCTCCGCGACATTCCCGACAACGTCAAGGAGGGCCTCAAGATCATCCCGGTGGCGAATGTCCGCGAGGTTCTGCGCCACGCGCTCCAGTACATGCCGGAGCCGGTGGAGTGGGACGAGGCCGAGGAAGAGGCCGCGCGCCTGGCCCGCGCGGCCGGGCCGGCGGGCGGGGCGACCACCACGGCCCACTGAGGTCGGGAAGGACGGCTTTCGGCCATGTTTCGGGCCGGCCCTCGAAACAGCGGCGGCCCGTTTCGGTCTCGCCCGTGCCGCTCATGAGGCCGCCTGCGCATTCTCGCGACGGTCATTTGCGCGGGCTACGGGCGTGTCGTGCCGTTCCCGGTCACCAGATACTTGAAGGAGGTCAGTTGCTCGGCGCCGACGGGGCCGCGCGCGTGGATCTTGCCGGTCGCGATGCCGATCTCGGCGCCCATCCCGAACTCGCCGCCATCGGCAAACTGGGTCGAGGCGTTGTGCATAAGGATCGCGCTATCGATCCGGGTGAAGAAGCGCTCGGCCGCCGCAGCCTCCTCGGTGACGATGGCCTCGGTGTGCCCCGAGCCATGGCGCCGGATGTGAGCGATCGCCCCGTCCACATCCTCGACCACGGCGACGGCGATGATGCTGTCGAGGAACTCGCGGCCGAAGTCCTCTAGCGCGGCCGGCCGCACACCGGGCAGATGCTGCAGACCCTCGCCGGCGCGCACCTCGACCCCGGCCGCGACCAGATCGGCGATGATCCGCGCTCCGAGCTCGCCCGCGATGGCGCGATGGAGCAGCAGGCATTCGGCGGCGCCGCAGATGCCGGTGCGGCGGGTCTTGGCGTTCAGCACGACGGCCCGGGCCTTGGCCGCATCGGCGCCGGCATCGACATAGACATGGCAGATGCCTTCCAGATGCGCGAACACCGGCACGCGGGCCTCCGCCTCTACCAGCCCCACCAGCCCCTTGCCGCCGCGCGGCACGATCACGTCGAGATACCCGCGCATCCGCAGCATCTCCGTCACCGCGGCGCGGTCGCGGGTGGGCACGATCTGGATCGCATCCTCGGGAAGCCCGGCGGTTTGCAGCCCGGCGATAAGGCAGGCATGGATCGCGCGCGCCGAATGGAAGCTCTCCGAGCCGCCGCGCAGGATCACCGAATTGCCCGCCTTCAGGCAGAGCGCGCCGGCATCGGCGGTGACGTTGGGCCTGCTCTCGAACACCACGCCGACCACGCCGAGTGGCGTGCGCACCCTGCGGATGCGCAGCCCCGAGGGCACCTCCCACTCGGCGATCACCTGACCGACCGGGTCGGCCTGATCGGCCACCGCGCGCAATCCATTGGCGATCGCGTCGAGGCGGGCATCGTCGAGCATGAGCCGATCAAGCATCGCCGGGCTCAGCCCTTTGCCCTCGCCATGGGCCATGTCGTGACCATTGGCCGTCAGGATCTCGGTGCGCTGTGCCTCCAGCGCGTCGGCTGCGCCGTGCAGCGCGGTGCGTTTGGCTTCGGGCGGCGCGAAGGCGAGGTCGGCGGCGGCGGCCCGCGCACGGCGGCCCATCTCGTCCATCAGTCCGGGAATGTCCTCGAGATCCTTCATAGCACCATGTCGTCCCTGTGGATCAGCGCCGCTCGGCCGGGATAGCCGAGGATGCGCGCGATGTCACCCGACCTGCGGCCGCGGATGGCCGCCGCCTCCTCGGCCGTGTAGCGCACGAGCCCCAGCCCGATGCGGGCGCCGTCCGGCCCCTCGATCGCCACCGGGTCGCCGCGCCCGAAGCTGCCGGAGACGTCCACCACCCCGGCCGGCAGCAGCGAGCGGCCCGCGCGCAACGCCGCGACCGCGCCGGCATCGACCCTCAGCCGGCCGCGGTCCTTCATCGCCCCGATCCAGCGCTTGCGCGCGGCCTGCGGATCGCCCTGCGCGGCGAACCACGTCGCGGGCGCGCCCCCCTCCAGCGCCTGCAGCGTCTGCATCCGGCTGCCCAGCGTGATCGCCATGGCGCAGCCCGCCGCTGTCGCCGTCTTGGCGGCCATCAGCTTGGTCACCATGCCACCCCGCGACAGGCGCGAGGCCGCGCCGCCGGCCATCGCCTCCACCTCCGGGGTCACGCGGGCGACCTCGGGCAGGTGCCGCGCCGCGGGGTCGGTCTGGGGATTGGCTGTGTAGAGCCCGTCCACATCCGACAGCAGCACCAGCACATCCGCGCCCACCGTCACCGCCACCTGGGCCCCCAGCCGGTCGTTGTCGCCATAGCGGATCTCGTCCGTGGCCACGGTGTCGTTCTCGTTCACGATGGGCACCGCGCCGAGGCCCAGCAGCGTCTCCAGCGTGGCGCGGGTGTTCAGATACCGCCGCCGGTCCTCGGTGTCCTCCAGCGTCACCAGCACCTGCGCCGCGGTGATGCCATGGGGCGCGAGCGCCGCCTGATAGGCGCCCGCGAGCCGGATCTGCCCCACGGCCGCGGCTGCCTGCGAGCGTTCCAGCGGGGGATCGGGGTCGTCGATCC
>PUNI01000486.1 GCA_003551745.1 Paracoccaceae bacterium
ATGCCGCCGGTGAAGACCAGCGCATCCAGCCCGCCCAGCGCCGCCGCGAGCGAGCCGATCGTGCGGTGACAGCGATGAACGAAGAAATCGACCGCGCCCCGAGCGCCGTCCGCGTCGCTTTCCAGAAGCTCCTTCATCTCGCTGCTGATCCCGGACAGGCCGAGCAGCCCGGAGTTTTCGTAGAGCGTCTCGCGGACCTCGGCCGGGGACATGCCCCTGTCCTCGATCAGGTGCAGCACGATGCCGGGATCGAGCGCGCCCGACCGCTTGCCCATCGGCAGCCCGTCCAGAGCGGTCATGCCCATGGTCGTGGCAATCGAGCGGCCCTCCCTGAGGGCGCACATGCTCACCCCATGCCCGAGATGCGCGACGATCACCCGGCCTTGAGCGATCTCCGGGGCGATCTGCGAGAGCACGCCTGCGACGTGATCGTAGGACAGACCGTGAAAGCCGTAGCGGCGGATGCCTGCCTCCGTCATGTCCTGCGGCAAGGCGAAGATCCGGTCGTTGCGGGGCAGGGTTGCGTGAAAGGCCGTATCGAAACTGGCGACATGCGGGATGCCGGGAAAGCGGTCGCGCAGGTCCCGGATGGCGGCAAGGTTGTGCGGCTGGTGGCCCGGTGCCAGCGGGCTCAGCGCCTCGAGGTCGGCGAGCACCTCCGCGGTGACGGCGACCGGCCCGCGATGGTCCGGCCCGCCGTGCACCACGCGATGCGCAAAGGCCGCGATGTCGTCCTCGGCCAGCAGGTCGAGAACCCGCCCGGTCATCTCGCTGCGGGCGGCCTGCTGGGCCTCGTCGGGGGTGTCGGGCGGGGTGAGCGTGCGCTCCTGCGCTCCGTCCGCATCGCGACGCTCGAAGATCATCGCCTCGGGCAGGCCGCGCAGGCTCATCCGCAGCCGCGGCTCGGTTGCGTCGCCGGCGATGTCGAAGAGCGCGCAGCGAAGGCTCGAGGAGCCTGCATTGAAGGTCACGATGGTTCGGCCGGTCATTCCGCGTCCTCGTCGTCGTGCTCCGTCCGTGTCGCCATGATTGCGGCCAGCGCGGCCGCGGCACGACGCTCGCGCGGGCTGTCGGCGCGGCTGGTCAGCGCAAGCGGCACCCGCGCACCGAGCGCAATGCCGGCAGCCTCGGCGCCGCCGAGATGGTCGAGGGCCTTGGCCAGGATGTTCCCCGCTTCGAGGTCGGGCGCGACAAGGATGTCGGCCCGCCCGGCCACGCCCGACTCGATGCCCTTGATCCTTGCAGCCCGTTCCGAGATCGCGTTGTCGAGGGCCAGCGGGCCGTCCACCTCGGCGCCGGTGATCTCGCCCCGCTCGGCCATCTTGCACAGCGCGGCTGCGGCAGTGGTGGAGGGGAGTTCCTCGGTCACGGTCTCGACCGCCGAGAGCACGGCGACCTTCGGCCGCTTGACGCCGAGCGCCTGCGCAAGGCTCACCGCGTTGGATATGGTGTCGCGCAGGGTGGTGAGATCGGGTCTGATGTTCACCGCCGCATCGGTGACGAACAGCAGCCGCGGATGGCCGGGCAGATCCTCGACGAAGACATGGCTCAGGCGCCGACCCGTCCGCAACGCGGCCTGGGCGAGCACCGCCCGGAGCAGGGTTTCCGTCTGGGTGCTGCCCTTCATGATCGCCTTGCAATCCCCCTCTGCGGCCAGGGCGGCCGCCCTTTCGGCGGCGGCCGCGGCCGTGTCGACATCGATGGTCTCGATGCCGGAAAGCTCGAGGCCCTCTGCCTCGGCGGCCTTGCGAAGGCTGGCCGTCGGCGCGATCAGCACCGGCTCGACAAGGTCCGCCCGGGCACTGTCGAGAGCGCCGGCGAGGGACGGGCCATCGACCGGGTTGACCACGGCCATGCGTATCGGCCCGGCCTGCCGTGCGCGCGCCTCGATCTGCGCCAGCCGGTCGCCGAGACCGTCTTCGCGGCGGGGAGCATCCGAGCCACCCTCCAGGCCCGCGCGCGGCCGGTGCGGCGGGATGACCTCGAACTCGCCCAGCAGGACCAGCGTCTCGCCCCCCTTCAGGCAGCGGACGTCGAGCGTCACCGTGCCGGACGCGGCGTCCCGCTCGGCGACGCGGACCTCGGCCAGCGCCTCGTCGCCTTCATCCAGCCTGCCCGAAAAGGTCAGGCCCACACCGCGCAACTGCGTGCCAGGGCCGGGCAGCCGCGTGAGGATCAGCGCGACGACAAGGCCCAAGGCGACGCCGCCCAGCGACAGCGCCCTGCGGACATCGGGGTCGGCGGCCAGGTCGCGCTCTGCCGCCTCGCCGGTGACCTCGGCGGCGAAGGTCGCGAAGCCGCTCAGGTCCTCGCGGGTCATGCAGCGGCGAAGGCGCGCGGACCGGCCGACCTCGAGGGTGTCGACGAATTGGGCGTGCGTGGAGTGGCTCATGTCCTTTCCTGATCTGTGGCACATGCTGCCGCTCCGTCAGCGCTGCAAGACGTAGGAGCCGGGGGCATCCTTCATCGCGCGACGGCGCCCGTCACTGGTGCCCATCGAGGGGGGCGCGGCCTCGCCGCTGGAGCGTTCCGTCAGCCATTCGGCCAGCGCCGGCCACCAGGAGCCGTCGCGGTGCTCGGCCGCGGCCTTCCAGGCCTCCGGCGAGGCATGGCGGTCGCCGGCTTCCGACGTGAGGATGTGGTACTCGCGGCCCTTGTGGCCGGGCTCGCTGACGATTCCGGCGTTGTGCCCGCCGTTGGTGAGCGCGAATGTCACGGCGGTGTCGGTGAGCAGATGGATCTTGTAGACCGAGCGCCACGGCGCGATGTGGTCGGACGTGGTCGAGACGCAGAACACCGGCACGTCCATGTCGGACAGGATGACCGGCTTGCCGTTCAGACGGTACTTGCCCGTGGCCAGTTCGTTGCCCAGGAAGATCCGGCGCAGATAGTCGCTGTGCATCCGGTAGGGCATCCGCGTCGCATCGGCGTTCCAGGCCAGCAGGTCGAACATCTCCTGCCGCCGGCCGAGCAGGTATTCGTGCACATAGCGCGACCAGATCAGGTCGGCCGAGCGCAGCAGCTGGAAGGCCCCGGCCATCTGCCGGGTGTCGAGATAGCCCTGATCCCACATCATGTTCTCGAGGAAGGCGACCTCGCTTTCGCTGATGAAGAGCTGCAGTTCGCCCGCGTCCTCGAAATCGGTCTGGGTGGCAAACAGCGTCAGGCTGGCCAGGCGGTCATCGCTGTCGCGCCCCATCTGCGCCGCCTTGGCCGACATCAGCGTGCCGCCAAGGCAATAGCCGATGGCGTGCATCTTGCGATCGGGCACGATCTCCGACACCGCGTCGAGGGCCTCCGCCACGGCGGCGAAATAGTCGTCAAGGCCCATCTCCCGGTCCTCGGCGGTGGGGTTTCGCCACGATATCATGAAGACCGTGAAGCCCTGTTCGACCAGGTATTTCACCAGCGAATTGTGCGGGCTCAGATCGAGGATGTAGTATTTCATGATCCAGGCTGGAACGATCAGGATTGGCTCGGCCTTCACCTTCTTCGACTGTGGCGCATACTGGATGAGTTCCAGAAGCCTGTTGCGGAACACCACCTTGCCGGGCGTGGTGGCGACGTCGCGGCCGGGCAGGAACTCCTCGCTGCCCACCGGCGGCTTGCCCGAGATAGCCCGCTCCCAGTCCTCGATGAAGTGCTGTGCGCCGCGCAGGAGGTTCATGCCGCCTTCGCGCATGGTCTGCGCCGCGACCTCGGGGTTGGTGGCGACGAAGTTCGAGGGTGCCACGGTGTCGAGCATCTGCCGGCTGATGAAAGAGACGACCTGCTCCTGCCGCCGGGTCAGGCCATCGATATCGCAGGCGGTGTTGTACCACCATTGCTGCGTCAGCAGGAAACCCTGCGAGATCATGTTGTAGGGCCAGCGCTTCCAGCCCTCGTGCTCGAACCGGCTGTCATGCGGCAAGGGCTCGATGCAGGGAGCGGCATCGGGGTTGGCGGCGAGTGTGCCGGCATGCACGCCGAGGCGCGTCGCCTTGCGTGCGGCCTTCTCCATCAGCTGCAGCTGCTTTCCGGGCGAGCCCATGAGGTGCACCCACCATGTGAACAGGGTCGACGACACCCCAAAAGGCGTGACGCCGAGCGTGAACCGGGCAAGATGCGCGTTCGCGGCCCGGTCCAGGCTCTTGGTGCTGTAGCGGTCGGGCGCGTCAAAGGGCGAGGTGTGATCGATCTCCGGCGGCTCGGCATCCAGCCCGCAGCGATGTTCCCGGCTTCGGGGCGGCTCGGCCGTGTCGGAGCCCGTATCGGCGCTCGTGTCGGCGCCCTTGTCACGGGCCGTGTCGGAGCCCGTTTTAGGGCCCGTGTCGGGTTCGGGGGGCCGCGCGCTGCGGACCTCCCCGGCTTTTGATTCTCGCGTCTTCACTCTGGTGTCGGACATGAATGATGGTCCTTCTGGGTTCGATGTCTCGCGCGCCCGGGCCACTAGCCCATACGCAGGCCGCCGCTGACATGCAGCGTGACCCCGGTGACGAAGGCGGCGGCGTCGGAGGCGAGAAACCGGACGCACTCGCCGATCTCCTGCGGCTCGGCCAGCCGTGACTGGGGCACCGTTTCGAGAATGTGCTCGAGAATCTTCTCGGGCATCGCCCGCACCATTGCGGTGTCGGCATAGCCCGGGGCGATGGCGTTCACCGTGATGCCCTTGCCGGCGCTTTCGCGGGCAAGGGCACGGGTGAACCCCTCGACCCCCGCCTTTGCCGCGCAATAGTTGGTCTGGCCGGCCTGACCGCGCGCCGCATTCACCGACGAGACGTTGATGATCCGCCCGAATGCGCGGTCGCGCATGCCGCCGATGACATGCCGGGTGACGTTGAACATCGACCCCAGATCGACCCGGACCACGGCCTCCCAGTCCTCAAGATCCATCTTGTGGAACATGCCGTCGCGGTGCACGCCGGCATTGTTGACGAGGATGTCGATCGGGCCGACCGCCTCCTCCACCTTGGCCACACCGCGGGCGCAGGCGTCGAAATCCGATACGTCCCACTCGAAGACCGGGATGCCCGTCTCGCGTCCGAACGCCTCTGCCGTCTCGCCGCCGTCCAGATGCGCGGCCGCGACGGTGATCCCGGCCTCTGCCAGCGCACGCGAGGTGGCGGCGCCAAGGCCCTGCACGCCCCCCGTGACCAGTGCCGTGCGTTTGCTGCTTGCCATATGAATCTCCTTTTCGCTGATCGTGCCGATGCCCGCTTACGTCGGGCGTTCGAGCAGCAGCGCGATGCCCTGTCCGCCGCCGATGCACAGCGTCACCAGTCCGCGCCCGAGCCCGTCGCGCGCCATCGAATGCATCAGCCGCGTCGCAAGGATCGCGCCCGTCGCGCCGATCGGATGGCCCAGCGCGATGGCCCCGCCCTCGACGTTGACGACGTCTTCGGACAGCCCCAGCTCGCGGGTCAGGGCGATGGCGATGGCCGCGAAGGCCTCGTTGACCTCGGCGCGCTCGATGTCGCCGATGCGCCAGCCCGCGCGATCGAGCGCCTGCTGCACCGCCGGCACGGGGCCCAGGCCGAACATGCCCGGTTCCACGGCGCCGACCCCGACAGCCACCAGCCGGGCCGCGACCTCCAGCCCGTGCTCCTCGGCGAATTCGGGCGTGGCGACCAGCATGGCGGCTGCGGCCGCATTCAGACCCGGCGCATTGCCCGCCGTGATCGTTCCATCCTTGCGGAACGCAGAGCGGAGCTTGGCCAGCCCCGACTCGGTCGCGTCGGGGCGGTTGGCCTCGTCGGTGTCGAACGCCGTCTCGCCGGACTTGTCCCTGACCGTGACCGGCACGATTTCGGCCTTGAAATGCCCGGCCTCCTGGGCCTTGGCAAAGCGCTGCTGCGACCGGGCCGCCCAGGCATCCTGCGCCTCGCGCGAGATGTCGTGCGATGCCACCAGATCCTCGGTGTGCCAGCCCGAATGCTCGCCCGAGAAGGCGTCGTTGAGCCCGTCGCGTAGGGTCGCATCGACCAGCGTGCCCGGCCCCATGCGATAGCCCCAGCGGGCGCGGGCGAGCAGGTAGGGCCCCTGATCCATGTTCTCCATGCCCCCGGCGATCATGCAGCGCGCCTGGCCCAGCCAGACCTCCTGCGCGGCGGTCGCGATGGCCTGCGCGCCCGATCCGCAGACACGGTTCACCGTCAACGCCGGCACGATGGTGGGCAGGCCGCCCCGCAGAGCCGCCTGACGTGCCGGGTTCATGCCTGCGCCGGCAGTCACGACCTGGCCCATGACCACGCCATCCACGAGCCCCGGGTCGAGTTCGGTCTGGCGGATGATCTCCTCCACCACCGTCGCGCCCAGCGCGGTGGCCGGCATGTCCTTCAACGAGCCGCCGAATCGCCCGACGGCGGTGCGACGTGGATGACAGAGAACTGCCTCGTTCTGGGGCATCGGGATTGCCTCCGTTTCTGCTGCAGGTTTCGATCGATCACCGGCGCCTTTCGGGCCGGGGTCCGTGCGGACAGTGACCATTGCGGGCCGCGCCCCGGCGGCCGCGAGGCGACGGCTCCTGAACGCCAGACACCGTCGGCCGGTTGCTGCACCGGCGAAAAGAATGCCATCGCATCAGCTCCATCCGTCCATCCGGTCCGTCCGGCCATCCGAGTCGATGGTCTCTGGCTCTCTTTCTGGTCCAATACCAGATAGATGCATGCTGTTTCCTTCCGCCACGACGGGTGTCTGCGCACAAGCTGACCCGCTTTCGCTGCACCTGCATTAACGCCTGTTAAAGACGCCTGCGCCTGCAGCTGGCTAGGTGGACCGCAGCAAAGAAGTGATCAGGAGGCGGCCCCGAAATGATGATCGAGAATGATGGTCGAGGCAGGTCTTTCCGTCGGTCGGCCCATCGAGAGCCCTGGGTGAGCGTACTCCCGGTCCTTCGGCCTCGGCCGGGCCCGGCTCAGGCAGCCGACGCTCCGGCGATGGTCCGGCAGAGGGCTTCCGGTGCGCGCGATCATTCCCCGTCCGGCCGCCTGCGGGGGAGCCCGCCCGCGCGCCCGTGGCCAGCGGACACCTGCGGCCCGGACAAGACCGCGCGAAGGCAACCGACGAGACGATGCCGCACGTTGCCGCCCTGCGGGCAACGCCGCCTGCAAGCAGGCAGCCGACAACGATCAAGGACGCCCCGGCACGGCAGCGGGCCGCAAGCCGGCAGGCAACCGAGCCTGCAGAACGCCGGTCAGGAAAGCCCACCCGCACAGCCGGAGGACGCCGCGCCATGAACGACACCGCCTTCATCCTCTTCCGCCCCCCGCGCCAGACCCGCCGGGTGGACGGCCGCTTCGAATACCGTGTCTGGCCGAGGCCGTCGCATCCTGCCGTGTCGATGCTTCAGGGCCTCTTCCCGCTCACGAACGCCGAGCGGCGTGTCGACATCTATCTGATGGGCGAGGCCAGCGACGCAGTGCTGGTGAAACTGCGCGATGGCAGCCGGCTCGAGATCAAGCGCCGTGGCAAGGACGTCGGCTCGGTTCAGTTCTGGGAGATGCCGGTCTCGACGCGGTTTCCGCTGACGGTGGCCGAGCGGGTGCAGTTGGCGGCGGCGCTGGGCCTGCGGGAACGGCTGTCTGCCGAGGCCGGCCTTTCGCCGGCCCACCTGCTGACGGCGCTTGCAGCGCTGCGCCGGCGGGTCGATCCGCGCATGGTGCGGAAATCGCGCCTGGTGTTCGATGTCGGCGGGTGCCGCGCCGAGATCTGCCGGGTTGCGACCGGCGACCGGGCGGGGCTCAGTGTCGCGCTGGAAGCCACCGACATTCCCTCGATCGCCTCCGCGATGGACACCCTGCGCATCGGCGGCCTGCCGAACCGGTCCTTCGGCGAGGCCCTGTGCCGCCTGTTCGCCGCGCACCCCGACGTCCGCGGGTTGCCCGCGGCCGTCCCGCACAACCGATGGAGAAGCACATGAAACGACTCGACGGCAAGGTCTGCATCGTCACCGGGGGAGCCCTCGGAATCGGCAAAGCCGCCTGCATCCGGCTGGCCGACGAGGGCGCCCGGGTTGCAGTCACCGATATCGAGGACGATGAGGGCCAGCGCCTGTGCGACGACATCGTCGAGCGCGGCGGAACGGCGGAATTCCACCATCTCGACGTGACCGACGAAGACGCCGTCACCCGGGTCCTTGCCGACATCGCCGATTCGCTGGGGGGCATCGACGTGCTGGTCAACAACGCCGGCATCTCTGGCATCGACAAGCCCACCGACGAAATCCCGTCCGAGGAATGGCGCAAGGTCATCGAGGTGAACGTCAACGGGGTCTTCTACTGCACGCGCGCCGCGATTCCGCACCTGCGGCGGCGCGGCAAGGGCAGCATCGTGAACCTCTCGTCGATCTACGGCCTCATCGGCGCGCCCGACATTCCGCCCTACCATGCCTCGAAGGGCGCCGTCCGGCTGATGACCAAGACCGATGCGCTTCTGTATGCCAAGGAGGGCATCCGCGTGAACTCCGTCCACCCCGGCTTCATCTGGACACCGCTGGTGGAGGCGATGGCCGAGGCCTCTGACGAGGGGGCCCACGCATTCCGCGAAAACCTCGATGCCTTGCATCCGCTCGGCCATGTCGGCGCGCCCGAGGATATCGCCGCCGGGATCGCCTATCTCGCTTCGGACGATGCAAAATTCGTCACCGGGTCGGAACTGGTCATCGACGGTGGCTACACGGCGAAGTGACGCGGCCTTGCCCCGGGGCGCGACGCCTCGTGTCTGCCTGCGCGCCGTTCCGGGCGCAGGCAGACACGGCGCGGCGCGCCGGCAAGACCACCACGGCGCGGCAGGCCCGGCCGCGCGCACGCCGCATGGCGTGTCGGGCACCGTGACGACAGCCAGGCGGAGGGGGCTGCCCCCGATCCTTCCCAATCGTGATTCAGGGAAAGCGAGACCCATGGCCGAAAAGGACACCCCGTCGCCGGATGACCTTGAAGACAGGACCTGGCACGCGATGTCGGGCGACGACGCGCTGGCGGCGCTCGAGGTCGATGCCGAAGAGGGCCTCGACGAAGACGCGGTCGAGCAACGCCGCGAACGCTTCGGCGAGAACAGCCTGAAGGCCGGGCGCCAGCGCTCGTCGCTGCGGCGCTTCCTGGCCCAGTTCAACAACCTCTTCATTTATCTGCTGCTCGTTGCCGGCGTCGTGACGGGGCTGCTCGGCGAGTATCTCGACAGCGGTGTGATCTTTGCGGTGGTGCTCATCATCGCGATCATCGGATTCATCCAGGAAGGCCGCGCCGAACGCGCCCTCGAAAGCGTCCAGAAGTTCCTGTCGAACGACGCGCGCGTGCGGCGTGGCGGCGAACGGCAGAAGGTGCCCGCATCAGAACTGGTGCCGGGCGACATCGTGTTGCTCGAGTCCGGCGACCGCGTGCCGGCCGACCTCCGGCTACTGAAAACGAAGAACCTGCAGACCCAGGAGGCCGCGCTGACCGGCGAGTCCACCGCGGTCGACAAGTCGACCGACCCGGTGGACGAAGACGCCGAAACCGGCGACCGCACCAGTCTCGCCCATTCGGGCACGGTGGTTACATCCGGCCAGGCCACGGGCGTCGTCGTCCGGACCGGAGAGAAGACCGAGATCGGCCGCATCAGCGGGATGTTGTCCGAGGTGGAAAGCCTCAAGACGCCGCTGATGCGTCGGTTCGACGCCTTCACTCGGACGCTGACCATCGTGATCGTGGTGCTGGCCGCCCTGGCCTTTGCGGTCGGCACGGTCGTCTGGGGCCGGGACTGGGGCGAGATGTTCCTTGCCGCCGTCTCGATCGCCGTCGCCGCGATCCCCGAGGGTCTGCCGGCGGTCATGACGGTGACGCTCGCCATCGGCGTCGAGCGCATGGCCCGGCGCAACGCGATCATCCGCAAGCTTCCCGCAGTCGAGACGCTGGGAGCGGTGACGACGATCTGCGCCGACAAGACCGGCACGCTCACCCGCAACGAGATGACGGCCCGGACCCTGCGCACCGCCACGACCGAGGTGGAGGTCGAGGGCGTCGGCTATGCGCCCGAGGGCGGTTTCCGCATCGACGGCGACCCTGCGGACCCCACGGAGCACGGCGACATCGCCCGGATGCTGCGCATCGGCTTGCTGTGCAACGACGCGGAGGTGACGGAGAAGGACGGCGACTGGAAGCCAGAGGGCGACCCGATGGAGGCCGCGTTGATCGTGCTGGCCCGCAAGGCGGGACTCGACCCCGAGGCCGAGGCCGAAGGGCGGCCCCGCAGCGACGTCATCCCCTTCGCCTCGGAGCGGCGTTACATGGCGACGCTGCACCGGGACGAGGACGGCAAGCATGTCGTCTACGTCAAGGGCGCGCCCGAACGGCTGCTCGAGATCTGCAGCAAGGAACAGCACGGCGACGAACTGCGCGACCTCGACCCCGAGCGCTGGCAGGGCTGGGCCGACGACATCGCCGACCGCGGCCAGAGGCTCCTGGCCGCCGCGCGCAAGGAGGTCGACGAGATCTCCGAACTGATCGAGGAGGATGTCGAGAAGGATCTCGTTTTTCTGGGCCTGTTCGGCCTCATCGACCCGGCGCGGGACGAGGCGATCCGCTCGGTCGGCATCTGCCATGACGCGGGCATCCGGGTGAAGATGATCACCGGCGATCATGCCCGCACCGCAGCCGCAGTGGCGCGCGAGCTTGGCATCGCCAATGCGGATCGGGTGCTCGGCGGCCGCGACGTCGAGGGGATGAGCGACGACGACCTTCACGACATCGCCCGCGACGGCAACGTCTTCGCGCGGACAAGCCCCGAGCACAAGCTGCGGCTGGTCAAGGCGCTCCAGTCCCGGGGCGAGATCGTCGCCATGACCGGCGACGGCGTCAACGACGCGCCCGCACTCAAGCGCGCGGATATCGGCATCGCCATGGGCCAGAAGGGCACCGAGGCGGCGCGCGAGGCCTCGGCCATGGTGCTGGCCGACGACAACTTCGCCTCGATCGAGCGCGCGGTCGAAGAGGGCCGCGTCGTCCATGACAACCTGCGCAAGGCCATCCTCTTCCTGTTGCCGACGAACTTCGCGCAGAGCTTCATTATTCTGCTCGCCATCGCCTTCGGTCTGATGCTGCCGGTGACTCCCGTGCAGATCCTGTGGATCAACATGGTCACCGCGGTCACGCTCGGCATCGCCTTCGCCTGGGAGAAGGCCGAGGGCGACCTGATGGAGCGTGCACCCCATCCGACGGACGAACCCCTGCTCACCAGCTTCGTGATCTGGCGCACCGTGTTCGCCGGCCTGCTGCTGCTGGCCGGTGCGGGCGGGCTGTTTCAACTCGAACAGCTCAACCCCGATACGCCGGTCGAGCTTGCCCGCACCCTCGCCATCAACGCGCTGGTGATGGGGCAGGTGTTCTACCTGCTCAACACACGCTCGTTCCGCGCGCCGGCCTGGACGGTGTCCGGCCTGACGGGGAACCGTGCGGTGCCGATCGCGATCACCGCCATCATCGGTCTGCAGCTGCTGCTGACCTATCTGCCCATCATGAACACGCTGTTCGGCACCGTGCCGCTGGATGCATCGGGCTGGATGCTCTGCCTCGGCGTCGGCGTAGCCGTCTTCGCGCTCGTCG
>PUNI01000343.1 GCA_003551745.1 Paracoccaceae bacterium
AGCGCCACTGCGGCGCCCAGCGGCAGCCGTGCGGCCAGCGCCACCAGCGCGCCGAGCACGATCACCGAGGCGAGAATCACCGGCTCCACCGCCGGCATCGGCACCCCGAGAGTGCCCAGCGCGCCGCCGGCCAGCATCGCAACCACGAAGGCCAGCGGAAGCGCCCAGAGCGCCCTGCCCCCCGCCAGCGCCGCCCAGAGGCCCACCGCCACCATCGCCAGCAGATGGTCGAGCCCGGTCAGCGGATGCAGCAGCCCGTAGAGGAACGCCGCCGCGGCGCCCGCCGCCGGCACCTCATGCACATGGCCCGGGTGCGCCAGCGCGGCCGCTGCCGGCAGCGCCACCAGCCCTGCAACCAGGAGAGGTCTCTGCATCGTCGCGTTTCCTTTTCGTCGCCTCAGCGGATCGGATGGTGGACGGTCACCAGCTTGGTACCGTCGGGAAAGGTGGCCTCAACCTGCACCTCGTGGATCATCTCCGGCACGCCATCCATGCACTGTTCGGCCGTCACCACGCCGGCGCCCGCCGCCATCAGCTCCGAGACCGGCCGGCCGTCGCGCGCGCCCTCGACCACGAAGTCGGTGATCAGAGCGATCGCCTCGGGGTGGTTCAGCTTCACCCCCCGGGCGAGCCGCGCGCGCGCCACCATCGCGGCCGTGCTGATCAAGAGCTTGTCCTTCTCCCGCGGCGTCAGGTTCATCGCTCCTCCCGGCCCTTGCCCGTTCCCTTGGCCTCAGATCTGCCAGACCCGCGGCAGCGGCCGGCCGCCGCGCAGCACCGCCAGCACCGCCGCGACCGCATGTTTCATCGGCAAGGCATCGGCGGCGGCAATGCGCACAACGCAGCGCCCGTCCCACGCCGAGGCGGCGGCCTCCAGCCCGCCTGCCGGACCGGCCATCGGCAACGCCGCGCGCACCGGCCCCAGCGCATCCTCGGCGCCTCGTGCGACCAGCACCACCGTGGCGAAGGCCCGCAGCCCCCCGGTCAGCGCCGCGCGCATCGCGCCGTCGGCCGTGGCCAGCGCCGAGCTGTCGAGGCGCACCGGTTCGGCCATCGCCAGCCGCCCGGCGCGCCAGATTTCGCGGCGGTCGCGCAGGTCGACCTGCGCGAGCGTTTCCCCCATCGCCGCGCGACCCAGCACCAGCATTTCCGCCCATACCAGACGCGCACCGCTTGCCAGGTCGATGCGGGTGCTCCTGTCGAGCCCCGCGGTATCGTAGAGGATCGTCTCCTGCGGCAGCCAGTCGAGCGCCGCCCCCGGCCCCGCCGACAGCGACACCCGCATCCGGGCCAGACCGCCGGCCGCGGCATAGGCGCGCTCGGCGGTCTGGGTGGTGGCGGTCGCCTGCACGTCGCCGGCAATGTCCACGCCAAAGGCGATCTCGTCGCCGCCGGTCAGCCCGCCGGAAGTGTTCAGGAACACAACCTCGGGCGCCGGGCCATCGATGCGGGGCAGGAACGCCTTGGCCGCCCCGGACTGCTCCAGCAGCTCCAGTCGTGCGCCGCTGCCCAGCTGCACGCGAGCTGCGCCGCGGCTGCGCTGCAACCGTGCCGTCTCGGCCGGTGGATCGGCGGGCGGCATAGGGGCGTGCGGGGTGGCGTCGAACATGCGGTGACGTTGCGTCGGCTCTCCGACCCGCGCCAGCGCGTCCTTGCCCGCACCCGGCTCCCGCCGGGCAAGCAGCCAGGAAAGTGAGCGCGTGCGCCCGAAAAACAGGCAGTTTCGAAACGCCGTCCCGGGGGGCGTGCCGGGCTTTGCCATGGCCGGCGGGCTCTGCCACAGTCGCCACAGCCACGAAAGGAACCGCGCCATGTCCGGCCTGCGCATCACCAACTGCCATGTCCACACGTTCACCTCGCGCCATGTGCCCAGCCTCTTTCCGCACCCGCTCGCGATACCCTTCGTGCGCATCCCCGGCCTCGTGCGGGCCCTCGCCTTCCTCGCCCGCGCGATCGGCCAGCATCCCTGGGGCGACTGGCTGGACCGGCTCTACCAGATGCAGATCGAGACCAACGAGACCCGGCAGGCGAAGATACTCGACCGGCTGATCCCGCAGTATCCCGCGGCGACGCGCTTCGTCGTGCTGCCGATGGCGCTGCAGAGCCTCGCGCCCGGCCGCATCGCCGACCCGCTGCCCAGGCAGCACGACGAACTGGCCGCGATCGCCCGCGACCCGGCCTATGCCGCGCATGTCATCCCCTTCGCGACGATCTACCCCGACGCGCCGGGGGCGGCAGACGAGGTGCGCCGCTGCATCGACGAACTCGGCTTCCGCGGGCTCAAGCTCTACCCGCGGCTGGGCTATCCGCCCGACCATCCCGTGCTGATGGAAGAAGTCTATCCGCTGATGGCCGAGCGCAACCTGCCGGTGATCAGCCATTGCTCGCGCGGCGGGGTCACCGGGCGGCAGCTGACCGCGGCGAAGGCCGAACGCTGGTCGTCGCCGCAGGCCTTCGTCCCGGTGCTGGAGGCATTCCCCGACCTGCGCGTGTGCCTGGCGCATTTCGGCGGCGAGGGCGACTGGCGGGCCTATGTGGAAGCGGGCGTCAACCCGCGCGGCGGCGTGCAGGCGCGGCAGGCCAACTGGCAGGTGGCGATCCGCGACATGATCACCGGCTGGACGGACCCGGAGACCGGCGAAACCCAGAAGGCATACGGAAATCTCTGGACCGACATCTCCTACACGCTGTTTCACTTCGAGGATTTCGTGCCTTTCCTGCAGGTCTTCCTGCGCAACGAGACCCTCGCCGGCCGGGTGCTGTTCGGCTCCGACTACTACATGACGCGGCAGGAGGTGCTGTCGGAGCGCGCCGTCTGCTTCCGGCTGCGGGTGGCCCTGGGCGAGGAGATGTTCGCCCGGATCGCCCAGACCAACCCGGAGGTCTGGCTGGGCGAGCGCGCCGCGCCCTGACCGGCCCGGCTGGACTGGCCCGGCTGGACCGGCCCGTTGCCATTCGCTAGGAGGCGCGGGCAGACCTGCCCCGGAGCCTCCATGTCCGCCCATGGCACGCCGACGCCGCTCACCGCCCATCCCTCCGGCCCGCTACGCGGGACGGCGGAGGTGCCCGGCGACAAGTCGATCAGCCACCGCGCGCTGATCCTCGGCGCGCTCAGCGTCGGCGAGACCCGGATCACCGGGCTTCTGGAGGGTCAGGACGTGCTCGACACCGCCGCCGCCATGCGCGCATTCGGCGCGGAGGTGACGCGGGGCGCTGACGGCGCCTGGCAGGTGTTCGGCGTCGGCGTCGGCGGCTTCGCCGAGCCCGACCGGGTGATCGACTGCGGCAATTCCGGCACCGGCGTGCGGCTGATCATGGGCGCGATGGCCACAAGCCCGATCACCGCCACCTTCACCGGTGACGCCAGCCTCTGCCGCCGCCCGATGGGCCGGGTGACCGAACCGCTGGCGCTGTTCGGCGCCCACGCCCATGGCCGCCACGGCGGGCGGTTGCCGATGACGGTGGTGGGCGCGGCGATGCCGGTGCCCGTGCGCTATGCCGTCCCGGTGCCCTCGGCGCAGGTGAAATCGGCGGTGCTGCTCGCCGGCCTCAACGCGCCGGGCGAGACGGTGGTGATCGAGACCGAAGCGACGCGCGATCACACCGAGCGGATGCTGGCGGGTTTCGGCGCCCGGCTGCGGGTGGAGGAAGGCAGCGAGGGCCGCGTCATCACCCTGACCGGCCAGCCGGAGCTGGCACCGCAGAGCGTGGCGGTGCCGCGCGATCCTTCCTCGGCCGCCTTCCCGGTCTGCGCTGCGCTGATGGTGCCGGGCTCGGAGCTGCGCGTGCCCGGCGTCAGCCGCAACCCCACCCGCGATGGGCTCTATGTCACCCTGGCCGAGATGGGCGCCGATCTCGCCTTCGAGAACCCGCGCGAAGAGGGCGGCGAGCCGGTGGCCGATCTCGTCGCCCGCTTCTCCGGCGCGCTGCGCGGCGTCGAGGTTCCGCCCGCGCGCGCGGCCAGCATGATCGACGAATTCCCGATCCTCGCTGCCCTCGCCGCCACCGCTGAGGGCACCACCGTCATGCGCGGCGTGAAGGAGCTGCGGGTGAAGGAGAGCGACCGCATCGCGGCAATGGCCGCAGGCCTCGCCGCCTGCGGTGTGCCGGTCAGCGAGACCGAGGACAGCCTCACGGTGGAGGGCCGCGGCGCGCAGGGCGTGGCGGGCGGCGCCACCGTCGCCACCCATCTCGACCATCGCATCGCCATGAGCTTCCTGTGCCTTGGCCTCGCCGCCCGCGCGCCCGTCACGGTCGACGACGCCGGCCCCATCGCCACTTCCTTTCCGGATTTCGGGCCGCTGCTGACGCGGCTCGGCGCCCGGCTTGGCGAGACCACACCGGCACTTCCGATTTAATCCATGAGATCTTTGTGACTTCAGGGGCTTGTGACCCCATGGCCCGCTTGTGCACAGGCCGCGCGATGCCGATCTCCCCGGCACCGCGGGCAAGGGGCGGGAGACCCCGGAACCGCGGCCGGGAGTCCAGCATGGAGGTACACCAAATGTCCGTGACCAGAAAGACGAAGATCGGCACGATCGGCCTTGCGGGCCTGCTCGCGGCGGCCTTCTCGATCGGGCTCGTCGCCTCGGCGGCGGCCAGCCCGTTCGACGCCGAGATGGAAGAGCGCTTCACGGCCCTCGGCTTCGAGACCGAGGCCTTGGCCGACCTCGACGAGGCACAGCTCGCCGAGATCGCGGCCCTGTTCGAGGGCGATCACGACGACGAGACCCTGACCCGAGAGATCGGCGTCATCCTCGAAGGCGACGACGATACGGACAGCGCCGGCTGAGCCGCCGCTGGTCCGGGGGTGCCCGGAGGCGCTCCACGCAGGGCCCTGACCCCAAGCGGGGCCCTGCACTTCTCACGGTGACCAGTATCGTCCGCAGACCGCATCCGGCAATTGCACCGGCAGCGCGGCTCGGCTACCCCGGTCGCGGCGGGGCGGCACGTGCCCCGCCCGGAGTTGCGGGAGAGGCCGCTGCACATGCCGGGACCGGAAGCGGCAGCGTCGCGCACCTTCACGGTCGCGCTCGACGGCCCGGCCGCCGCCGGCAAGGGCACGATCGGGCGGGCGCTCGCCGCGCGCCTCGGCCTCGCTTATCTCGACACCGGGCTGCTCTACCGCGCCGTGGGCGCGCGGACCGCCGCCGGCGAGGACCCGTTCGCGGCCGCCCGCACGCTCTCGCCCGAAGATCTGCGCCGCCCCGACCTGCGCAGCGCCGAGGCCGGGCAGGCGGCGAGCGCGGTCGCCGCCCTTCCCGAGGTGCGGGCAGCCCTGCTGGACTTCCAGCGCAGCTTCGCCCGGCGCCCCGGCGGCGCGGTGCTCGACGGCCGCGACATCGGCACCGTCGTCTGCCCCGAGGCCGAGGTGAAACTCTTCGTCACCGCCTCCGACGCCGTCCGGGCCCGCCGTCGCTGGCAGGAGTTGCGCGCGGCCAGTCCGGATCTGGCCGAGGCCGAGGTGCTGGCCGATCTCAGGGCCCGCGATGCCCGCGACAGCGCCCGTGCCGCCGCGCCTCTGCGGCCGGCCGAAGACGCGCAGGTTCTCGACACCTCGGAGCTGTCGATCGAGGAGGCCGTCGCCCGGGCCGCCGCAGCCGTCGCCGCCGCACTGCGCTGATCGCCACGCCGGCCCACGCCACAGGCGACACGACGACGCGCCGCCCCTTGCGCCACAGGCGCAATGCGCCTATACGCCCGCCCATCGGGCAGCACGGACATCGCAACGCGAGGCGGCCGGACGGGACATCCGGCCCTGTCGGTGTTGGTGCGACCCGAGAGCCCAGAGACCGGCGGAGCCAACCGCCCGGCCCGTAACCGAAGATGCAAAGGAACACCGCAGCACATGTGCGCCAAGGCCACCATGGAGGAGTTCGAGGCCCTCCTGAACGAAAGCCTCGAAATCGACACGCCAGCCGAAGGCAGCGTGGTCAAGGGCCGCGTCATCGCCATCGAGGCGGGACAGGCCATCGTCGACGTCGGCTACAAGATGGAAGGCCGCGTCGATCTGAAGGAATTCGCAAACCCGGGCGAGGCGCCGAACGTCAGCGTGGGCGACGAGGTCGAGGTCTATCTCGACCGGGTCGAGAACGCCCGCGGCGAGGCCGTGGTCAGCCGCGACAAGGCCCGGCGCGAAGCCGCCTGGGACAGGCTGGAGAAGGCCTATGCCGACGAGAACCGCGTCGAGGGCGCGATCTTCGGCCGCGTCAAGGGCGGCTTCACCGTCGATCTGGGCGGTGCCGTGGCGTTCCTGCCCGGCTCCCAGGTCGACGTGCGCCCAGTGCGCGACGCCGGCCCGCTGATGGGCCTCAAGCAGCCCTTCCAGATCCTCAAGATGGACCGCCGCCGCGGCAACATCGTCGTGAGCCGCCGTGCGATCCTCGAGGAATCGCGCGCCGAGCAGCGCGCCGAGGTGATCGCCAAGCTCAACGAGGGCGACGTCGTCGACGGCGTGGTCAAGAACATCACCGAATACGGCGCCTTCGTCGATCTTGGCGGTGTGGACGGGCTTCTGCACGTCACCGACATGGCCTGGCGCCGCGTCAACCACCCCTCCGAGATCGTCAACATCGGCGAGACGCTGAAGGTGCAGGTGATCAAGGTCAACAAGGAGACCCACCGCATCAGCCTCGGCATCAAGCAGCTTCAGGCCGACCCGTGGGATTCGGTGGCGCTGACCTTCCCGATCGGCTCGGTGCACAAGGGCCGGGTGACCAACATCACCGACTACGGCGCCTTCGTGGAGCTCGAGCCCGGGGTCGAGGGCCTCGTCCATGTCTCCGAAATGAGCTGGACGAAGAAGAACGTGCACCCCGGCAAGATCGTCTCGACCAGCCAGGAGGTCGAGGTGATGGTGCTGGAGATCGACCAGGCCAAGCGCCGGGTCAGCCTCGGGCTGAAGCAGACCATGCGCAACCCCTGGGAGCTCTTCGCCGAGACCCATCCCGTCGGCACCGAGATCGAGGGCGAGGTCAAGAACATCACCGAGTTCGGCCTCTTCGTGGGCCTCGAGGGCGACATCGACGGCATGGTGCATCTCTCCGACCTCAGCTGGGACCAGCGCGGCGAGGAGGCGATCCAGAACTACCGCAAAGGCGACATGGTCAAGGCGGTGGTCACCGAGGTCGACACCGAGCGCGAGCGCATCTCGCTGTCGGTGAAGGCCCTTGGCAACGACAGCTTCAGCGAGGCCACCGACGGGGTCAAGCGCGGCTCGATCGTGACCTGCCAGGTCACCGCAATCGAGGACGGCGGCATCGAGGTGGAATACAACGGCGCCAAGTCGTTCATCCGCCGTTCCGACCTCAGCCGCGACCGCGCCGAGCAGCGCCCCGAGCGCTTCCAGGTCGGCGACAAGGTGGACGCCCGCGTCACCAGCGTCGATCCGAAGACGCGCCGGCTGGGCCTGTCGATCAAGGCCCGCGAGATCGCGGAGGAGAAGGAGGCCGTGGAGCAGTTCGGCTCGTCGGACTCCGGCGCCTCGCTGGGCGACATTCTCGGCGCCGCGCTCAAGAAATCGGGCAACTGATCCGCGTCGCATCGACGCGCGCCGCATCGACATGAAACGGCCCCGCCTCCGGCGGGGCCGCTTGCGTTCCGGGCCACGGAGCGGGCAGGCGCCTGTCGGGCCGTGCCCATTCGCCGCGCAGCGCACCGAAACGCTTTCGCCGCCACGGTTTTCCTGTTTGTGAACGCGGATTTTCCAACTATAGTCGGGCGCGGGTGACAAGGCGCCGCGGACAGGGGCCGGCCCGCAGGGGGGCACATAGATGATCCGGTCTGAGCTGATTCAGAAGATCGCCGAGGAAAACAGCCATCTCTACCAGCGTGACGTCGAGCGAATCGTCAACACGGTGTTCGAGGAGATCATCGAGGCGATGGCGCGCGGCGACAGGGTGGAGCTGCGCGGATTCGGAGCCTTCTCGGTGAAGAAGCGCGACGCCCGCATCGGCCGCAATCCGCGCACGGGCGAGTCGGTGGATGTCGAGGCGAAGTCGGTGCCCTTCTTCAAGACCGGGAAGCTTCTGCGCGACCGGCTCAACGGCAAGGAGGAGTGAGGCGGATGACCATCCTGCGCTTCATCAAGTATCTGGTGTTGTTCCTGATAGCCCTGAAGCTGCTGACGCTGGCGCTGGCCAATCGCGACACCGTGACGCTGACGCTGCTGCCGGAGGACATGGCGGCGCTGGTCGGCTTCAACCATGCCGTGGAGATGCCGCTCTATCTGGTGATCCTGATCGGCGTGGGGGTAGGCCTGCTGGTCGGCTTCATCTGGGAGTGGATCCGCGAGTATCGCCACCGCGCCGAAGCTTCCCGCGCGCGGGCCGAGGCCAAGCGCCTGCAGGCCGAGCTTGGCCGCAAGGCCGACAGCCAGCGGGGCGAGGGCGCCGACGTGCTCGCGCTGCTCGACGAGGGCAAGGGCGGAGCCCAGCCGGCCAGATGAGCACCACGCGATGACCGGGCCTGCGGTTCGGGTCAAGATCTGCGGGCTGCGGCGGGCCTCCGAGGTGGCCGCCGCGGCTGCGGCGGGCGCGGCCTATATCGGGTTCAATTTCTACCCGCCCTCGCCGCGCAGCCTGACGCCGGCCGCGGCGCGCGCCGCCGCGCTCGCCACGCCGGCGGGGGTGGCGAAGGTGGGTCTGACCGTCGACGCCGGTGACGACGCCCTGGCCGCCCTGCTGGCCGAGGTGCCGCTTGACATGCTGCAGCTGCACGGTAGCGAAGACCCGGGCCGCGTGGCCGAGGTGCGCGCGCGCTTCGGGCTGCCGGTGATGAAGGCCGTGGGCGTGGCGAGCGCCATCGACCTGCCGGCACTCGACGCCTTCGCGCGGGTGGCCGACCAGATCCTGGTCGATGCCAAGCCGCCCGCGGGCGCAGCGCTGCCGGGCGGCAACGGGCTCGCCTTCGACTGGACGCTGATCGCGGGTCGGCGCTGGCCGGTTCCCTGGATGCTTGCCGGTGGGCTCAGGCCGGACAACGTCGCCGCAGCGGTGGAGCTGACCGGGGCGCGGCAAGTCGACGTCTCGTCGGGGGTCGAAAGCGCACCCGGCGTCAAGGACGCCGACCGGATCCGCGCCTTCCTCGCCGCGCTGCGGGCGCCGGTCGCCTGAGCCCCTTCGGCCCGGCCTGCACCTTCGCAACGCCAGAAGCGCGTCGCCGGCGACTCCATGCCATGCTGGCACGTCACGTCGGCGCCTGTCCGGGACGAGCAGAAGGGGAAAACGCCCGGCGCGTCCGATCCGGACGTCCCGGCCCTGACAAGGCCGCAATGGCCATCCCGGAGAGCCAGAGTAGCCACCGATAGCGCGGGCCCAGCAGATGAGTGGCAAATCACACGCGCATCCTCAGCCCGGCACGGATCGGCAGACAGGCGGGCGACGCCACCCACAATGCCGGCACGTCAAGAACGAGATCCCGAACCGTGCCGCCTGGGACCCCGGTCAGCCCGGCGAAGGCTGTGAACCCCACCACATCGAACTACTTCCGCGACAGCGCCCCGGTGGCGACGAAGAGGGCCGCGCCGAGGAAATCGCGGACCGCAACGGTCGGCCTCCTGCTCTACAAGCCGCTTGCGCAGACCGCGCCTGGCCGCCTTCGCCGCAGGCCGGCGCGCTTGAAGCAGTCCGGCCCGGCCGCTACACCCGTTGCAGCCGCAAGAGGAGGCCGCGATGCCCGAAGACCTGCCGAACTCCTACCGCACCGGGCCGGACGAGAACGGCCGCTTCGGCATCTTCGGCGGGCGTTTCGTCTCGGAAACGCTGATGCCGCTGATCCTCGAGCTCGAGCAGGAATACGAGCGCGCCAAGACCGACGACAGCTTCTGGGCCGAGATGGACCATCTCTGGACCCACTATGTCGGCCGCCCCAGCCCGCTCTATTTCGCCGAACGCCTCACCGACCACCTCGGCGGCGCGCGGGTCTACATGAAGCGCGACGAGCTGAACCACACCGGCGCGCACAAGATCAACA
The DNA here is from genome assembly GCA_003551745.1 of Paracoccaceae bacterium. GTDB lineage: Bacteria > Pseudomonadota > Alphaproteobacteria > Rhodobacterales > Rhodobacteraceae > Rhodobaculum. The sequence goes on from PUNI01000343.1 coordinate 9,973, forward strand.
ACGTGCTGGGCCAGATCATCCTCGCCCGCCGCATGGGAAAGACGCGCATCATTGCCGAGACCGGTGCCGGCCAGCATGGTGTCGCCACCGCCACGGTCTGCGCCAAGTTCGGGCTGAAATGCGTGGTCTACATGGGCACCCATGACGTCGAGCGGCAGAAGCCCAACGTCTTTCGCATGAAGCTTCTGGGCGCCGAGGTGATCCCCGTCACCTCCGGCCGCGGCACGCTGAAGGACGCCATGAACGACGCCCTGCGCGACTGGGTGACGAATGTGCGCGACACCTTCTACTGCATCGGCACGGTGGCTGGCCCGCATCCCTATCCGGCGATGGTCCGCGACTTCCAGTCGATCATCGGCAAGGAGGTGCGGGCCCAGATCCAGGAGGCCGAGGGCCGGCTGCCCGACACGCTGGTCGCCGCCATCGGCGGCGGCTCGAACGCGATGGGCCTCTTCCACCCCTTCCTCGACGATCCCGATGTGGCAATCATCGGCGTGGAGGCGGGCGGCAAGGGCGTCGACGACCGCATGGAGCATTGCGCCTCGCTCACCGGCGGCCGGCCCGGCGTGCTGCACGGCAACCGGACCTATCTGCTGCAGGACGGTGACGGGCAGATCCTCGAAGGCTTCTCGATCTCGGCCGGGCTCGACTATCCCGGCATCGGGCCCGAGCACGCCTGGCTCCACGAGACCGGCCGTGCGCAGTACGTGGCGATCACCGATGCCGAGGCGCTGGAGGCCTTCCAGCTCTGCTGTGCGCTGGAGGGCATCATTCCGGCGCTGGAGCCCAGCCACGCGCTGGCGCATGTTCTGAAGATCGCGCCCACCCTGCCCCGCGACCACCTGATCGTGATGAACATGTGCGGCCGCGGCGACAAGGACATCTTCACGGTCGCCAAGGCCCTCGGCGCCGAGATGTAGCCCCAGGCAGACCGGTAGAATGCCGCGTATCCCTGCGTTGACAGCTGCCACCCCGCGGGCGGATACCTCCGCATGAGGCCAATGGCAGGCTGGCGGCAATCGGGAGGCGGGGATGCGCAGACGGGGTGACGCGTTACGGTGGGCGGTCGGCGTGCTCGCGCTGGCGGCTGGGCCCGGCGCCGCGGCGGGGCTCGATGGCGTCTATGATCTCGACTGCGCGGCGGCGGTCTCGGATGCCCGCGTCAGCATCGCGGGCAACCGGATCGAATTCTGGGAAACCGCCTGCAGCCTCGAAAACCCGGTCAACGTCCGCGACCTCGGCGGCGCCGTCCTGTTCGACATGCGCTGCACCGGCGAGGGCGAGACCTGGACGGACCGCGTGCTCCTGATGCCGGGTTTCGAGGGCGGGCTGGTGCGCGTGGCCACCGGATTCGCGGTCACGTATCAGCGCTGTCAGTAGCCCGCGCGCTCCCGAAATCTTGTCCGTGGCGGCGCAGGCCCGGCGGGGGCTTGCCACCTCGGTCGCGCAGCAGCAGCGGGTTCCCACTTGCCGGGCGCCCACCCCGGCGGGCCG
>PUNI01000218.1 GCA_003551745.1 Paracoccaceae bacterium
CTCGTCCTCTCTGCCCGGCGACCGGTGGTGGTCGGCCAAGGCGCGCAGGCGGGCGACGATGTCATCCTCGGACTCGAGGCGCTGGCGGGCGGCGATGAAGGGGATGCGGGCTATGGCAGGCTCCGCTGCAGCATAGGTCAAGAGCACGAGCCAGGGACCCGGGGGGCGACCGTCAGAGAGACCGGCCTATGAGCTGACGGTGTGCCATGCCTGTGAGGGCGCATGGGACAATGCGGGCTGTCACGGGTATTGTGGGGACCCCGCCGAGCGGGTGGGTCAGTTTCAGGGTGCCTGAACCGTGTCCGCAGAGGCATTCGACGCCGGGCGCGCAGGTGTCAGTGTATCACCATATCTTCCTGGACAAAATCGGCTCGACGGATCGGGCCGATCGACACGCGCCATGTCATCGACGGACAGAAGAACCCGCAAATCGGACAAGCGACGTGTGCATGAGAACAGCGCTTCGCCAGGGTCAGGCGCATTTCGAGTGGCCGCAGGCGCGGCAGGTCAGGCAGCCCTCGATCATTACCATCTCGTAGGCGCCGCAGGCCGGGCAGGCGGCGCCGCGGGGGGGGGCGCCCACCGCAATCGCCTCGGTTCGCGGATCAGGGTGAGCGTCGGCCTTCAGCCCCAGCCCCTCGCCGCCGATGAAGCCGATTGCGATCAGGTGCCGCTCGATCACCCCGCCGATGGCGGCGAGGATCGAGGGGATGTAACGGCCCTCCATCCATGCCCCGCCGCGGGGGTCGAACACGGCCTTGAGTTCCTCGACCACGAAGCTGACGTCGCCGCCGCGGCGGAACACCGCCGAGATCATCCGGGTCAGCGCCACGGTCCAAGCATAGTGCTCCATGTTCTTCGAGTTGATGAAGATCTCGAACGGCCGGCGGCGGCCGGCGACGATGATGTCGTTGAGCGTGATGTAGATGGCGTGTTCGGAGCCCGGCCATTTGAGCTTGTAGGTCATGCCCTCCAGTTCGTGCGGCCGGTCGAGCGGCTCGGCGATGTAGACCACGTCGCCGGACTGCGGGGGCGCTGCGGGGGCGGGGGCGGTCTCGGCCAGGGTCAGCACGCTGCCGGTGACGGCGTTCGGGCGGTAGGTGGTGCAGCCCTTGCAGCCCTGTTCGTAGGCGTCGAGGTAGACGTCCTTGAACGCCGCGAAGGCGATGTCGGCGGGCACGTTGATGGTCTTGGAGATCGAGCTGTCGATCCATGTCTGCGCGGCGGCCTGCATCCGCACATGGTCGGCCGGCGCGAGGGTCTGGGCGTTGACGAAATGCGCAGGCAGGGCACGGTCGCCGAACTTCTCGCGCCAGAGCGCCACGGCGTAGTCGACGACCTCCTCCTCGCTGCGGCTGCCGTCCTTCTGAAGAACCTTGCGGGTATAGCTGTAGGCGAAGACGGGCTCGATGCCGGAGGATACGTTGCCGGCGAGGAGGCTGATGGTGCCGGTCGGCGCGATCGAGGTCAGCAAAGCGTTGCGGATGCCATGGGCGCGGACGGCGTCGCGCACATCCTCGTCCATCCGGTCCATCGTGCCGGAGGCGAGGAAGGGCTCGGTCTCGAACAGCGGGAACGGGCCCTTCTCGCGCGCCAGGTCGACGCTGGCGAGATAGGCCGCACGGGCGATGCGGTGCAGCCAGGCCTCGGTCTGGGCGGCAGCCTCGGGCGCGCCGTAGCGCAGGCCGAGCATCAGGAGCGCATCGGCGAGCCCGGTCACCCCGAGCCCGATGCGGCGCTTGGCCTGCGCCTCCTCGGCCTGCTGGGGCAGCGGAAAGCGCGAAACGTCGACGACATTGTCCATCATCCGCACGGCGCTGGCGACGAGATCGTCGAGCTCACCCGCGTCGATCCGGGCGCCGGCCTCGAACGGGTCGCGCACCAGCCGGGCGAGGTTGATCGAGCCCAGCAGGCAGGCACCGTAGGGTGGAAGCGGCTGTTCGCCGCAAGGGTTGGTGGCGGCGATGGTCTCGGCATAGGCGAGGTTGTTCATCGCGTTGATGCGGTCGATGAAGATCACGCCGGGCTCGGCATACTCGTAGGTCGCCCGCATGATCCGGTTCCACAGGTCGCGGGCGGGCAGCGTGCGCCAGACCCTGCCCTCGAACACCAGATCCCAGGGCCGGTCGGCCTTCACCGCCTCCATGAAGGCGTCGGTCGCGAGCACGCTGAGGTTGAAGTTGCGCAGCCGCGCGGCGTCCTCCTTGGCCGACACGAACTCCTCGATGTCGGGGTGGTCGCAGCGCATGGTGGCCATCATCGCGCCGCGGCGGCTGCCGGCCGACATGATGGTGCGGCACATCGCGTCCCAGACATCCATGAAGGACAGCGGGCCGGAGGCGTCGGCGGCGACCCCGCGTACCTCGGCGCCTTTCGGGCGGATGGTGGAGAAGTCGTATCCGATGCCGCCGCCCTGCTGCATGGTCAGCGCGGCCTCCTTCAGTGCCTCGAAGATGCCGGCCATGCTGTCGGGGATGGTGCCCATCACGAAGCAGTTGAAGAGGGTCACGGTGCGGTCGGTGCCGGCGCCGGCGACGATCCGGCCGGCGGGGAGGAAGCGGAAGTCCTCGAGCGCGGCGTAGAATCGGTCTTCCCAGGCGGCGGGGTCGTCCTCGACCGCGGCGAGCGCGCCGGCGATGCGGCGCCATGTGTCCTCGATCGTGGCGTCGATCGGCGTGCCGTCGGCGGCCTTGAGCCGGTACTTCATGTCCCAGATCGCTTCGGCGATGGGGGCAGCGAACCGGGTCATCGGCGGCTCCTCGTGCGGTCGGAAGGGGCGGGAGAGTAGTCTCCGGCCGGGCGCCGGTCAACGCGTGGCGTAAGGCTTTGTTGAGGGGGCCGTGGCAGGCTGCTGCCGGAAGCTGCGTGAGGTGTTGCGGTGGGCTTGGAAGCGGAAGCGCGCGGGATCGGCTGGCCGGGGCGGGACGCCGGTGCTAGTTGGGCACGGCTAGGGGCAGCGCCGTGCCGGGGGGGCCGTGAGCGGGATCGTGCATCTGGTGAAGCTCTGCGTCGGGGCCGATGCGGTGGAGGATCTGGTCCGCTGGCAGGCGTCGCCGGCCGCAAAGGGGCCGGACGGGCTGCCGCGCCATGTCACCCGGATGTGGCCGAAACGCGGCGCGGAGCTTCTGGCCGGCGGGTCGCTCTACTGGGTGTTCCGGGGGGTGATTCTGGCGCGCCAGCGGGTGCTGCGGCTCGACGAGGTGACCGGGCGCGACGGGGTGCTGCGCTGCGGGCTGGTGCTCGACGCCGAGATCATGCGCACCGAGCCGGCGCCGCGGCGGCCGTTCCAGGGCTGGCGCTATCTGCCACCGGAGGCGGCGCCGCGCGATCTGCCGGCAGGGCGGGCCGAGGAGGCGACGTTGCCGCCGGGGCTGGCCGAGGCGATGGCGCGGTTCGGCCTGCGCTGAGCATCGGGGGCGCGGCATGAGCCCGCGCATCCTGATCGCCGCCGCGATCCTCGCGGCCTCCGCACTCGCCGCGCGGGCCGGGCCCGCCGAGTTGCCGCCCGAGGGCTTCGCCGGGGATCGCTACGTGGACAGCCGCGGCTGTGCCTTCCAGCGCGCCGAGATCGCCGGGCAAACGGCCTGGGCGGCGGTGCTGGACGCGGCGCGGGCACCGCTCTGCAGGGCCGAATGGGCGGTCGACCCGGAGGTGGCGCGGGCCGGTGCGGGGCTGCCCGAGGTCGCGGCCGACGCTGGCGCTGACGGTGCCCTGGCGGCCGCGCCGGGGTCGGTCGCAACCGGGACGGTGGCCGCGCAGCCCGATGCAGCGGTGGGGCCTGCCGCGGCCCCGATGCAGGCATCGGAGCCAGAGACGGCGAGCGGCGCCGGGCAGGCGCCCGCAGCGGACCAGGGGGAGAAGGAGGCCTCGGCGCCGGCGCGCACGGCCGGTTCCTTCGTGCAGATCGGCGCCTATGGCTCGCGGGTAAGGGCGGTGGCGGTGATGGAGCTGGCACAGGAAGCAGGCTGGCCGGCTCGGGTGCGGGCGGCGCAAGGTCGGTCAGCCGGGCTGTCACTCGTGCGGCTCGGGCCGTTCCGCGACGAGCGGCAGCTGCGCTACGCGTTGGCATGGGCGCGGGCGGCCGGCTTTCCGGACGCCTATCGCGTGCCCTGACCACGCCGCCCGGGGCCGCTCGTCTGGGCGGCGGCCGGGGGGTGGACATGGCGGCGAGGATGGGGGAAGTCCGGCTGTCACCCTGAGCGCTGCCGCCATGCGCACCTGCCTCGTCACCAAGGCCTATTTCAATCCGCACCAGACCATGGTGAACAACCATGTCGCCAATCTCTTCGGCGGCGATGTGGTGGTTCTGGCGGCCGACCGGTTGGCCGAGGATCCCCATGGCCGACCCGTGCATTTCTGGGCGCCGGGCAGTCGGGGGCAGCGCAGCGGGCTGTGGCGCGATGCCGTGAGCCTGTGGCAACACCGGACGACGCGGGTGCCCGGCCCGGCGGCGCGGCGCGGCATCCGCGATTTCCTGGCCACGGAGCGCGCCGAGGCCGTGCTCATCGAGTTCGGAGATATCGCGGCCCGGCTGACGCCAGCGCTGGAAGGGTGCGGGCTGCCCGTCTTCACCTATTTCCGCGGCTCGGATGCCTCGGAGCATCTCGTGCGCCCGTTCCGGGCCGCGTCGCTACGCCGGATGATGCCGCGGCTGGCCGGCGTCTTCGCCGTCTCGCAGTTCCTGCTCGACCAGCTTGCCGCCCGCGGCGTGGTGCATCCCGAAAGCACCGTTATCCCCAGCGGGGTGGATACCGACCGGTTCCGCCCGGGGGCCAAACGCCCGCGCAGCTTTCTTGCCGTCGGCCGGCTGATCGAGAAGAAGCGGCCCGACCTGACCGTGACGGCCTTCTGCTGCGCCGCGGCCGGCCATCCCGACGCCAGGCTGGAACTGATCGGCGACGGCCCGCTGGCCGCGCGCTGCCGGGCCATTGCCGAGGCCCATGGCCTGGCCGACCGGGTGATCCTGCGCGGCCGTCAGCCCCATGCGGCGGTACAGACCGCGCTGGCCGAGGCCGAGGTCTTCCTGCAGCACTCGGTTACCGGCCGCGACGGCGACACCGAGGGGTTGCCCACCGCCATTCAGGAGGCGATGGCGGCGGGCGCGGTGGTGATCTCGACCCGGCACGCCGGCATCCCCGAGGCGGTGGCGCAGGACGACACCGGCTGGCTGGTGGCGGAAGGCGACAGCGCGGGCTTCGCGGCGCGGATTCGCGCCACGCTTGACGACCCGGCCCGCCTGCCGGGCATGGCGGCCCGGGCGCGCGCCGTTGCAGTGGAGCGCTTCGACAACCGCCGCCTGACCCGCCGGCTGGAGGCGCGGATGCGCGCCCTCAGCGGAAGGTGATGCTGTAGAGATTGATGTCGCCCACCACCGCCACCAGCCGCGCGCCGGTGTCGTCGACAAATGCGTCGAGCCCTTCCCAGTCGGCCGGGCAGCCCACCAGATCGGCCGCATCGTCGAGGAACTGGTTGGTGAAGTCATCCTCGCCGACGCGGCGGCAGGTGTCGCCCGGCTCGGGATAGCCATCGCCGAAGAGAGGCAGGGTCGTTCCGCCGCCAGCCATCGGCCCGCAGCCTGCGACACCCAGACCAAGCGCGGCCAGCACCGTTGCCGTGGCAACCCGAATTCTCGTTCCCTGCATGGCATGCTCCCTTTTCTGCAACGGGGGCATCATGCCACAAAACCGCCTCTTGCCGCAGCCCCCTGCGCGCTCCTATCGTGAGCGGGGCTCATTCGTGGAGGCGCCGAGCATGTCCCCCGACCAGCGCATTACGCTCGCCATGGCCCGGACGGGCCACTTCTATTTCATCGTGGGAACCTCGCTGGCGCTGCTGACGGCGCTCGCTGGGATCATTCACATCGGGCCTGGCGGCAACCGGCTGATGCTTGCGCTGATGGTGATCGCCGCCGCCAGTTACGGGATCATCGCCGGGGCGACGGCGCTGCGCGATGTCGCCAACCTCACCCGGGACGCCGACCCGGCGACGGCCGAGACCCACTACGGGCGCGGCCTTGCGGACCGCAATTTCCTGCTTCTGACGCTGGTTCTCGCCATGACCCTCGGCGCTGCGGCGGCCGCCACGCTCTACACAATCCTCATGGCCTGAGCGCGCCGCCCGTCAGCCCTTCTTCAGGCAGCGGTTGCCGAGGGTCTCGGCGATCTGGACGGCGTTGAGGGCCGCGCCCTTGCGCAGGTTGTCGGACACGCACCAGAGGTTGAGGCCGTTCTCGACCGTCGGGTCCTGGCGGATCCGGCTGACAAAGGTGGCGAAGTCGCCGACGCATTCGACCGGCGTGACGTAGCCCCCGTCCTCGCGCTTGTCGATCACCATGAGCCCGGGCGCCTCGCGCAGGATGTCGCGCGCCTCTTCCTCGTCGAGGAAATCCTCGAACTCGATGTTGAGCGCCTCGGCATGGCCGACGAAGACCGGCACGCGCACGCAGGTCGCCGTGAGCCTGATCTTCGGATCGAGGATCTTCTTGGTCTCGGCGACCATCTTCCATTCTTCCTTGGTGGAGCCGTCCTCCATGAAGACGTCGATGTGCGGGATCACGTTGAACGCGATCTGCTTGGTGAACTTCGCGGGCTCGACCTCGGCGGTGGGGTTGTAGATAGCCTTGGTCTGATCCCAGAGTTCGTCCATCGCCTCCTTCCCGGCGCCCGAGACGGACTGGTAGGTGGCCACCACCACGCGCCTGATCCGTGCCCGGTCGTGCAAGGGCTTGAGCGCCACAACCATCTGCGCGGTGGAGCAGTTCGGGTTGGCGATGATGTTCTTCCGGCCGTAGTCCTCGACCGCGGCGGGATTGACCTCTGGCACCACCAGCGGCACCTCCGGGTCCATCCGGTAGAGCGAGGAATTGTCGATCACCACGCAACCGGCCGCGGCGGCCTTGGGGGCGTAGGTTTTCGTGGCCGCCGAGCCGATGGCGAACAGCGCCATGTCCCAGCCGGCGAAATCGAACTGGTCGATGTCCTGGCACTTCAGCGTGCGGTCGCCGAAGCTGACCTCGGTGCCCTGGCTGCGGCGCGAGGCAAGCACGGCGATCTCATCGACGGGAAACTCCCGCTCGTCGAGGATGTTGAGCATCTCGCGGCCCACATTGCCCGCGGCGCCGGCGACGACGACGCGGTAGCCCATGGCGGTCTCCTGTCTGCTTCCGGGGGGCGCTTACAGGAAAGCAGGTGCGGGCGGAAGGGGCGCGCGGCTGTTGGGCGCTGCCTTCAAGGGCAGCCACCACGGGCCACGGCTTGCCTGCCATCGCAGCACCGCAAGCAGATAGGGCGCACACCGACTGGCGTGCGCCCTTCGCCCCTCGCGAGGTGGTCGCCTCAGCGGCGCTGCGTCAGCAGAGGCTGCTTCCAGAAGCGCTGCGACATGAAGGGGTGATCCTTCATGATCACGTTCTCGGCCGGCTTCCGGTCGGACAGGAGCGGGTAGAAGCCTTCGGTAAAGAGCTTCCTCTCGCGATAGACGGCCTGCTCGGGCGGCCGGCGCTTGGAGATCAGCGGGAAGAAGCCCTCGGTGAAGAGCTTGCGCTCGCGATAGATCGCCTGGTCGTTGGGGCGGCGGTCGCTCTTCAGCGGCCAGCCGAAATAGCTGGAAAAGCGCCAGTCGCGCATCTCGCGCACGGCTTCCGGCCGGGTCAGCTGCAGCGCATGGGCGGAGTCGATGACGGCGCCGGGGGTGCCGATCTCGACCTTCCCGGCGTAGAAGTCGCCATCCGTCCCGGCAACCGCCACCGGGTTGAACGAGTTCAGCACCCGCTTGGCGCGGGCGGCCGCCCCGAAGGGCGTGATCTCGGCGCGGGCGACGACCACGGGCTTGCCGCCCTCGATCGACTTGACGAAGGCCTCGACGGCCTCCTCGGGAACCTTGGCTCCGGCCAGCTTCTCGGCCAGCTTGCCGTCGCCCTTGTTGAACAGGTCCATGTCCCGATCGGGATGTCCCTCTGCGCGGAGCGCCTCGACGACGGACTTGGCCGTGTCGAGGTCCTTGTAGGCGCGTGCGACGATGGTTGTCATGTGTCCTCCGTGGATTTCGGGCCTCTCGCCCGCCCTATGGATGGGTCTCTCCGCCCCGGTCGGGCAGCACCGACCCCGATTTCGCTACCCCGCTTCTCGAACATAACCGTTTCGCGCCTCTGAGCCAACGATGCGTGCGCGCAGAAGCGGCAATGCGGCCAGAATTGCCAACGCCAGCAGCAGCATCTCGAAGGCAAAGACCGGCACATAGGCCAGCTCGGGCGGCATCTCGGGGCCGCCGCGGTACATCAGGACGTCGCGGGCCATGCCGCCCAGCATCACCGCCACGCCCATGCAGGTGGCCTGCACCGCGCCCCAGGAGCCGAGCGCCAGGCCGACCTGCTCGCGCGGGGCTGAACGCATGATGGCAACGAGCGTGCCGTGGCTGAAAAGTGCCGCGCCGAAGCCCGCAAGGAACGTGCCGACGACGAAGACCGGCGTGTTCTGCACGAAGGCGGCGAAGATGACCGCGGCGAAGGCCGGCAGCCCGATCAGCGCGCCGAGGCTGGCAAAGCGCATCGGGTCGACGCCCTGCATCAGCACCTTCGAGGCAATGGCGAAGCCCAGCAGCCCGCCGCCGGCGAGCACCGCCGTCAGCTGGGTGGTCTGCGACACGGTCATGCCCAGCACCTGCCCGCCATAGGGCTCCATCAGCAGGTCGGCCATGCCGAAGCCGGCCGTGCCGAGCCCGATGATGACGAGCAGCCGCATGGCGCCGGCGCGGGAGGCGAACTGCGACCAGGCTTCGCGGAACTCGGGCGGCGGCGTGGTCTGCATCGCGCGGGTGCGGTCGCGCGGCTCCTGTTTCCACAGGCACAGCATGTTCAGCACCACCGTCACCACCGCCACGCCCTGGATCACCTGGATCAGGCGCAGCGGGGTATAGTCGCGCAGCAGCCAGCCGAAGACGAGCGCGCTGACCGCCATGCCGAGCAGGAACATCACATACATCAGCCCCACGACGCGGGGCTGGTCGCGCTCGGAGACGAGATCGGTCGCCAGCGCGAGGCCCACGGTCTGGACCATGTGCGCCCCGGCGCCCACCAGCAGGAACGACAGCGCTGCCGCCGAGATCCCGATCCAGCGCGGCGCATCCGCCGATTCGCCGAAGCCCGAGAGCACCAGCAGCGCGAAGGGCATGACCGCGAAGCCGCCGAACTGCAGCAGCGTGCCGCGCCAGATATAGGGCACCCGCCGCCAGCCGAGGGCAGAGCGGTGATTGTCGGAGCGAAATCCGATGAATGTGCGGAAAGGTGCGAAGACGAGCGGCAGCGCCAGCATCACCGCCACGATGGTGGCCGGCACCTCCAGCTCGACGATCATGACCCGGTTGAGGGTGCCGTAGAGCATCACCAGCGCCATGCCCACGGTCAGCTGGAACAGCGACAGGCGCAACAGGCGCGACAGCGGTGCGTCGCGCGTGGCGACATCGGCGAACGGCAGGAAGCGCGGCCCGATCTGGGCGATCTGGTTGAGCGCAAAGCGGCGATAATCGAACACGCTGGCGGCTCCTCCTTACCCCTGCCCTGCCCCTGTCCGCGGTGGGCGCGGCGGCTCTTTCAAGTCTGCGCTCCGGGGATGGCCATGCGGGCCCTCACCCGGCGCCCGGCCGTCGCCCGCCGGTTTGCGGGGCCCCGGCAGGGCCGGGAACCCGCGAGATCGGGCGCCCGGCCAATTCCGCGCCCGGTGCGGGCGGGAACCGGCAAGACGCGTTTGGCCTCGCTGACACCGAAGGCGACCTCGCCGGCCCGACGCCCGCGGCACCGGGGGGAACCGCCGCGCCGGACCGTCGGCCGCCCTCTGGATGTCAGTTGCCCGACATGGGCAGGCCAGAGGCGTAGTTGGCATACCACTCGGTGTTGAGCACGATGCCGACATGCACCAGAAGCGAGGTGATGGCGACAGCGGCCAGCAGCAGCGGGATGCCCACGCCGGGCTTCACCACGAGCCAGATCTTAGCGTTGTTCATGGGGTAGCCTCCTTAGCCGAGCCACGGCGTCGCGAGGGCGACAAGGATGTGGGCAAGGAGCGCGATGCCCCCGAACACCCGGGTGCCGTCGATGATGTAGCTGTGCACCTCTTCGGCTTCCTTAAGCGTCAGGCCGGTCGGCCAGACCTTGTCGGGATTGTCTTCGACCATGCGAGTTCCTCCGTCTGGTCCAGGTTGGTTCAGGCTGAGCCGGCAATCCTCCATCCTGCTGCCTGAAGTGCCGCGCATCATGCGCGGACCAAGCACCTCCGGGCCGTTGACCCGGCGGCACGCTCCCAGACTGTCAGAAATTTCTGACATCCGCAAGTGTCAACTTTATCTGACAACCTTGGGCCCGCCTCGGTGTGGCCGATCCGAGTGATTGAAAACAATACCAAAGAGTCATCTTTTAATTCAGGCGGCATGCAGCTGCATGCCGTCAGTCGCGGCAAATCCGCCTGCGCCAGCCTGCCGCTGGTAAGCCTCTGCACCACGACCTAGAATACTGAGGGAGCCATGCCGAATGCCGCACGCCCCAAACATTCATGATCGGATCGACCGGACCCGTTTCTGGTCCCTGCCGCAACCGCTGCGCGGCGACGGGCAGCCGCGGCGGACCGGGGTGGAGATTGAATTCGCCGGGCTCGACGAGGTCGCGGCGGCCGCTTGCGTGCAGCGACTCTGGGGCGGCGCGCTGCGCCAATCGGGTGAGTCGCGACTCACTCTGGCCGGCAGCCGGCACGGCGACGTTTCCGTCGAGCGCGACACCGCGCTGGCGGCCGAGGGCGCCGAAGGTTTGGTGCGCGACCTGCTGGGCGATCTGGTGCCGGTGGAGATCGTGACCGCGCCGCTACCGCACGCAGCCCTGCCCGATGTCGATGCGCTGGTCGTGGCCTTGCGCCGCGCCGGCGCCCGCGGCACCCGCGATGCGCTGGCCTATGGCTTCGGCCTGCATCTCAACCCCGAGATCGCCGCGCCCGATGCAGGCTTCGTGCTGCCGGTGGTGCGTGCCTACGGGCTGCTGGAAGACTGGCTGCGCGCCGGCGATCCGATCGATACGGCGCGCCGGCTGCTGCCCTTCGTCGATCCCTGGCCACGGGTGCTGATCGACGCGCTGGCCGACGAGGCCGCCTTCTGGGACCTGGCGGAACTGGCCGAGGCCTATCTGGCGCTGACGCCCAGCCGCAACCGTGGCCTCGACCTGCTGCCGCTGCTGATGCATCTGGTTCCAGAGCGCGTGCAGGCGGCGCTGCCGGAGGGGCAGGCCAAGGGCGGGCGGCCGACCTTCCATTATCGCCTGCCGGAGGCGCGTATCGACGAGCCGCGATGGACCGTCGCCTATGAGTGGAACCGATGGTGCATCGTCGAGCGGGTGGCGGCGCGGCCGGCACTGCTGAAGGCGCTGGCGGCGTCCTGGCGGGGGCATCGCGCGGCCTATACCACCCTGCGCGGCGACTGGGCGCTGCAAG
>PUNI01000506.1 GCA_003551745.1 Paracoccaceae bacterium
CCGATTCGCGGCCGAGGCCGAGCCGATGCCCACCAAGATGCCGGGAGCGGCCACCACCCTCGCCATCGTCGCCACCGACGCCCGGCTGACCCAGGCCGAGGCCACTCGGCTGGCCGTCGCCGCCCACGACGGCATCGCCCGCGCCATCGTGCCGGCCCACACACCCCTCGACGGCGACCTCGTCTTCACCGTCGCCACCGGTGCGCGCCCGCTCGACGACCCGTTGGCCGATGCCTTCGCGCTCGGCCATGCCGCCGCCACCTGTCTTTCCCGGGCCATCGCTCGCGCCGTCTTCGAGGCGCGCGCCGAGCCGGGCGACCCGCTGCCCGCCTGGCGGGACCGCTTCGGCTAGAGCCCGCCCAGCACCGCGTCCATCAGCGGGCTGTTCGGCTCGGCCAGACCGTCGATCACGTCGAAGTGATGCCGGCCCGGCGCCACCGTCACCGGCACACCCCAGGCCGCGCCGAGCCAGCGGGCCTGGTCGAGGAAGACCGGCCGCTCGTCGCCGCCGACCCAGATGTGGGCCTCGACGCCGGGACGCGGCCGGTGCAGCATCGGGCTCTCGGCCGTGGCTTCTGCGGCATCCATCCGCCAGTCATCGTTCATGGCAAGCCCCAGCATCGGGCGCAGATCGGCAAGCGGCGAGATCGGCACCACCCGCGCCAGTCGTGCCGCCGTCGCTTCCGCCAGTGGCCCGCCGGCGCAGGCCATCCGCGCCGCCGCATGCCCACCCGCAGAATGCCCCGTCACCACCAGCGGCCCGTCCGCGACCTCGGCGGCGGCAGCGGCGATCGCGTCGGCCACCTCCCTGGTGATCCCGGAGACCCGCGCCGCCGGCGCAAGCGTATAGCCGGGCAGGGCCACCGCCCAGCCCCGGGCCACCCCGCCTGCAGCCAGATGCGACCAGTCTTCACGCCCGAACGCCCGCCAGTAGCCGCCGTGAACGAATACCATGAGCCCGCGCGGTAGGCCTGCGGGCAGGAACAGGTCGAAGCGCTGCCGCGGCCCCGGCCCGTATCGCAAACCCAGCCGGGCCCGGTCGCCCAGTCGCGTCCGGAAATCCGCGGCCGCGGCTGCCCAGCGGGGCGGATAGGCCTCGGCGTCGGGAATGAAGGGCGCGTTGGCATAGGCCCGGTCGAGTTCGGTTTCCGTCATCGGCAGCGTGCCTTTTCTGGACAATCGGCCCGCCGAGGGGCATGGCATGGCGACAGGCTCACCGACAAGGAGAGACACCATGCTCGACACCGCCGCAGATCTGAAATCCCGCCTGCAGGACCCAGCGCTGCTGGAAACCCGCGCCTTCGTTGCAGGGGAGTGGGTGGCCGCCGACGACGGTGCGACCTTTCCCGTCACCAACCCCGCCCGCGGCGACGTGATCTGCGATGTCCCCGACCTCTCGCGCACGGAAACCGCCAGCGCCATCGCGGCGGCCGAGGAGGCCCGCCACGGCTGGGCCGCCAGAACGGCGAAGGAGCGCGCACAGGTGCTGCGCCGCTGGTACGACCTGATGGTCGCGAACGCCGACGACCTCGCCCTGATCCTGACCGCCGAGATGGGCAAGCCGCTGGCCGAGGCGAAGGGCGAGATCCTCTATGGCGCGGCTTTCGTCGAATGGTTCGGCGAGGAGGCCAAGCGCGTCTATGGCGAGACCATCCCCGGCCACCAGCCCGACAAGCGCATCACCGTGATCCGCCAGCCGATCGGGGTGGCGGCCTCGATCACACCGTGGAACTTCCCCAACGCGATGATCGCCCGCAAGGTGGCACCGGCGCTGGCGGCCGGCTGCGGCTTCGTCGCGCGCCCCGCGGCCGAGACGCCGCTCTCCGCGCTCGCCATGGCGGTGCTGGCCGAACGCGCAGGCGTGCCGAAGGGTCTGCTGTCGGTGATCACCTCGAAACGATCCTCCGAGATCGGCAAGGAGTTCTGCGAGAACCCCCTCGTGCGCAAGCTCACCTTCACCGGCTCCACCGAGGTCGGCAGGATCCTCCTGCGCCAGGCCGCAGACCAGATCATCAAGTGCTCGATGGAACTTGGCGGCAACGCGCCCTTCATCGTCTTCGACGACGCCGATCTCGATGCCGCGGTGGCCGGGGCGATGGCCTCCAAGTACCGCAACAACGGCCAGACCTGCGTCTGCGCCAACCGCATCTACGTGCAGGCCGGGGTCTATGAAGCGTTTGCCGAGAAGCTCGCCGCCGCGGTGGGCAAGATGAAGGTTGGCGACGGGCTCGACGAGGGTGTCGATGCCGGGCCGCTGATCAACATGGCCGCGGTCGAGAAGGTCGAGGAGCATATCGCCGACGCCCTCGGCAAGGGGGGCAAGGTCATCGCCGGCGGTCATCGCCACCCCCTCGGTGGGACGTTCTTCGAGCCCACGATCATCACCGGCGTCACCCCCGACATGGCGGTGTCCAGGGAGGAGACCTTCGGCCCCCTTGCGCCGCTCTTCCGCTTCGAGACCGAGGAGGAGGTGATCGGCCATGCCAACGACACCATCTTCGGGCTTGCGGCCTATTTCTACGCCCGCGACATCGGCCGCGTGACCCGGGTGCAGGAGGCGCTGGAATACGGCATCGTCGGCGTGAACACCGGCATCATCTCGACGGAGGTCGCGCCTTTCGGCGGCGTCAAGCAATCGGGCCTCGGGCGCGAAGGCTCGCGCCATGGCATCGAGGAGTTCATGGAGATGAAATACATCTGCACATCGGTCTGAGCCGGGCTTCTGCGGGGCGGGGCTAGACCTGCGGCGCCTCGTCCCGCCGAAGCATGCCATAGTCGCGGCTGATCGCGAAGGCATGGGCGGCCGTCAGCCCCGGCGTGACGCCCGCTTCGGCCAGCCTCCCGCGCGCCTCCTCCAGAGACCCCGCCTCGGCCAGCGTGAGAAGGGCGCCGGGGCGGTTCACGCTCTCGAAGCCGCGCGCGCCCGGCAGATCGGCCACAGCTGCGGCATGGATCGTCACGAGCAGCCGGTCGCCCGCGGGCATCAGGCGCTCGGCTTCGGCCGAAGTGCGGCGCAGCGCTTCCGCGCCCACGCGCAGCCGGTAGTCCCGGAAATGTACCCGCCGCCCGGCCTTTTGCGACCGCCGGTGCGTCCGGTCCTGCCGCCATGCGGCGATCGCCGCGTCATCGGCCCAGTGCTGGTGCGACAGCAGAAGATCCGGATCGTCGAGCGCCCGGTATCGGTCGAGAAACCACAGCCCGGCGTGCCGCGCCAGCGCCGGCTTCAACCGCTCGACGTGGGCGAAATAGTGCGCAAGATGACCCGGCTTCGGCCAGACCTCGAAGAACAGCGCGTGCATGGCACCTCCGACCGCGCTTTGCCAGCCCGGGCAGCAAAGCACAACCTGTCAAGGCCAGCCGACCCCTGACGCCCGCTCGCGCCGTGCTGCCGGACGGGCGCGCCGGGCCGCTGTCAGTTCAGAAGTTGTCGGGCGAAAAAGGCGACGATCTCGGCGTTGAACGCCTCCTGAAACCGCGCCCGGTCGAAGCCGGGTTCATCGACGCAGACCATCTCCCAGATCCGCGGATTGGCTCCCTCAAGCGCCGGATTGCAGGGCTGAAGGAAGGCGAAATGCCCGGCCCCGTCGACGCGGCGCACGTCGGCTCGGTCACCGAGCGCCTCGGCCAGCGGATCGACGTTCGTGGCAACAGGTACACGGCGGTCCGAATTCCCGGCCCAGATCTGCACCGGCGCGGTCATCCCGTCGAGGCCGCTCGGCCCGAAGCCGAAACCGAAGCCTGGCGCCACCGCCACCACGGCACGGACGTCCTCCAGCGGCGCAGGGAAACGGGGTGCTTTCGTCACCACATCTGCCACCATCCCCTCCGCGCAGGCGAACTCGTCCGGCCTTGACACGCAGTGTGCCGCCATGGCCGGGACCGACGGCACGGCACCGGCAGCCACCAGCACGCTGTGCCCGCCGGCCGAGAACCCGAACAGCCCGACCTGCCCGGTCGCCAGCGCGCCGGCGTGGCGCCAATCTGTGGTCATATGTGCGGCGACAACGTTCAGATGCGCCGGACGCTCGGCGATCCACCTGCCAGGGCTGGAGGTCTCGTCCCCGTCGGAATTGCCGGGGTGGTTCAGGGCCACCACCACCATGCCGGCCTCGGCGAGGTCGCGCGCAAGCGTCGCGTGGCCGCCGAACCACCCGCCGTCACCGTGGGAGATCAGCACCAGCGGAAGACCCGTGCCCGCCACGGGCGCCCGCATCGCAACCGCCTGTCCGAAAGGGGTGTCGACCTCGGCCGAGGGCTCCGTCTGCGCCGGATACCATACCGCTGCCTCGATTCTTGGCGCATCGCCCGGTTGCGAGATTTCGACGAACTCGAAACCCGACCCTGCCACCGGCGCAGGCTGGACAGCGGCCAGTACTGCAAGCCACCCGAGAAGCGTCGACAGAGGTCTGCCGGGACTGGGGAGAACCCACGCCATTGGGTGGTGATGCTGTCACATCGGTAGTGGTGCGGCAACACCCGGCTGAAACTGAAACAGGCGCGCCGGGGCGCGCCTGCCGTGTGAAGCTGTCCGGGTCCGTCAGGCCGCCTGGGCGTCGACGCTGCTCGGAATGGCCCCGGTCTTGGCGATCTCGATGCGGCGGGGCTTCAGCGCCTCGGGGATCTCGCGGGCGAGGTCGATGTGCAGCATGCCGTCGGCATGGGTCGCGCCCACCACCCTGACGTGATCGGCCAGATGGAAACGGCGCTCGAACGCCCGGGTAGCGATGCCGCGATGCAGGAAGGTGCGGCCTTCCTCGTCATCCGTCGCCTTGCGGGCCGAGACATGGAGCGCATTCTCCTTGACCTCGACGTTCAGCTCGTCGGCCGAGAATCCCGCCACCGCGATCGAGATGCGATAGGCCGTCTCGCCTGTCTTCTCGATGTTGTAGGGCGGATAGGTGGGCTGGGCGATGTCGTTGGACATGACGCGGTCCAGCAGGTCTGCCACCCGGTCGAAGCCGATGGTAGCCCGATAGAGCGGCGTGGGATCGAAAGAACGCATAGTGTCATCCTCCTCAGGAAGCGATGTGCAAAGCAGATGACCCTTCCGTGCAGGAACGGGCCGGTTATGCGCCGGGCCCGCAGTGGCGCCCGGCACCCGCTATCTGGAAATCGGGTGCGGCGCTTTCAAGGCCGTCCTGTCGCGCACCGCGCTCAGGGGCGTACGAACCTCGCGCCGATGTTATCGCGCTCCACAACGGGCGGGGCCGGCGCCACGGGCGGGGCGGCCAGTTCGGAGGGGCGCTGGAAGCGCACCTCTCCACTGGCCCCCAGCGCCTGTCGAAGCACGGACAACTGCTCGCGCAGGCCGGTGCCGAGCGCCACGGGTCTGGCCTGCAGATGCGCCTTTGCCGAGACGACGGACACCACGCGCGGCACGCCGTGGTTCATCGAGAAGATTGGCGCGCCCGAGGCACCGAAATCCACGAGGCACGACAGCACCAGCGCCCCGGATTCGCGCGCGAGCACATGGCAGAGTTCCTGCAGCGACGGCGTCTCGGCGCGGCCGCGAGCATACGACACCACGCCCACCCGGTCGCCGGCGCGCGCTTCGAAGTCGATGTCGAAGGGCCGGATCGAGGGCAGGCGGATCGGCTGGTCGAGCTCCAGCAGCGCGATGTCGCGGGAGACCGCCTCGAGGCTGACGGCACCGCCGAAGACATAGGCCGGATGCGCCACCGCCCGGCGCACGCCGCGATAGGCGGCGGCCCGGCCGTTGCGCCAGCCGGCGAGGAAGGTGATCTCGGCGGCGTCGAAGCGCCGCCCGGTCTCGCGATCGTGCAGACAATGTGCGGCGGTGAGAACCAGGGCCGGCTCGATCAGCGCCCCGGTGCAGAAGCCGCGCCCGCCCAGCTCCAGCCGGCCTACGCCGTCCCAGCCGCGGCCGGCATCGGCGGTGCCAAGCTCGCGCAGCGGCCCCGGCGCCGGCCCCGGAAGCTGCGCCGCCGCTGGCAGGGCGAGCGCGAGGGCAAGGCAGACGGTGGCAAGGCGGAGGGCGGCAGGGCGGCGCATGACGAGGCTCCGGGCGGCGGGCGATGCTTTGGCAGCCTAGCCGCCGCGCGCGGCGAAATCATGGCGTCAGGGCAGTGCCTGCGGCTTCGGCCCGCCGGTCGCCCAGTCCAGCAGCTGGACGGTGTGCACCACCGGCACGCCGGTGCCCGAACCGATCTGCATCATGCAGCCGATGTTGCCGGTGGCGATCACCTGCGGAGCCTTCGCCTCCAGCGTCCGGATCTTGCGCGTCTTCAGCTCGGCCGAGATTTCGGGCTGCAGCAGGTTGTAGGTGCCCGCCGAGCCGCAGCAGAGATGCGCGTCGGCCGGCTCCACCACGTCGAACCCCGCCCGCTTCAGCAGCGTCTTCGGATGGGTCTTGATCTGCTGGCCGTGCTGCAGTGAGCAGGCGGCGTGATAGGCCACGCGCAGGCCCCGCGGCGTCCCCTCGGGCAGCTCCAGCTTCATCAGGAGTTCGGAGACGTCGAGCGTCTTCCCGGAGATGGCGGCCGCGTCGGCGGCGAGTGTCTCGTTGCGGAAGATGTGGCCGTAATCCTTCACGGTCGTCCCGCAGCCCGAGGTGTTGATCACCACCGCGTCCACACCGGCCCGGGTCCAGGCGCGGATGTTGGCGGCGGCGAAGGCGTGGCTCTGCCCGGTCTTGCCCATGTGGTGGGTGAGCGCGCCGCAGCAGCCCGCGCCCTCGGCCACCACCACCTCGCAGCCGAGCCGGGTCAGCAGCCGCACGGTGGCCGCGTTGATCTCGGTGTCGAGCACCTGCTGCGCGCAGCCTGCCAGCAGCGCCACCCGCATCCGGCGCCCCCCCTCTGCGGGGAACACCTGCGGCCGGTCCCCCGGCGCGGGGCGTGGCAGGCGCGGCGGCGCCATCTCCAGCATCGCGCGCAGGCGCCGGTCGGGCATCAGCCGTCGCATTGGCCGGGCCAGTTGGGCCGCCCGCAGCGCCAGCCGGAAGCGTCCCGGATAGGGCAGGGTCTGGGCGATCGTCCAGCGCAGCATCCGCTCGAACAGCGGTCGGCGATAGGTCCGTTCGATATGCTCGCGGGCGTGATCGACGAGGTGCATGTAGTGCACGTCGGAGGGGCAGGTAGTCATGCAGGCCAGGCAGGAGAGGCAACGGTCGATGTGCTTGACCGTCTTCTCGTCGGCCGGCCGGCCCTTCTCCAGCATGTCCTTGATCAGGTAGATGCGTCCCCGCGGGCTGTCGAGCTCGTCGCCAAGCACCTGATAGGTCGGGCAGGTCGCCGTACAGAAGCCGCAGTGCACGCAGCTGCGCAGGATCTGGTTCGACCGCGCGGTGTCGGGATCGCGGAGTTGCTCCTCGGTGAAATTCGTCTGCATCTCGGAACTCAGACCAGGGACAGGAAGATCAGGGCATAGACCGCGGCCAGCCCCAGATAGACCGCGACGAAAACGCCCTGGGCCACCCGAACCTCGGCGAAGCGGCCGAGGTAGAGGTGATAGAGCATCCCCGACGAGGCGGCGGCGAGCAGCCCCACTGCCAGGATGGCGATCTGGCGTGGCGCGATGCCGGCCACCGGCCCGGCGACGATCGCCACGAAGAAGAGCGCCGCGCCGGCAATCAGCACGCCCTGGGCGATGACGGTGCCGCGCTTGCGGTCCGGTATCAGGAGCAGGGCCGCGAATGCCGCGACGGAGATCACGACGGCGAGCGCGAGCATCACGACGCAGCCACGGCCGCAGGGGCCATCAGCCCGGGATTGAGGATGCCGCGCGGGTCGAACCTCGCGCGCAGGGATGCCGTGAGCGCAGCGACCGGTGCCGGTTCGGGCTGGAACCGCGGCAGCCTGGCGCGGGTCTCGGGCGCGGCGCGCATCAGGGTGGCGTGGCCGCTGAAGGCGCCGAGGCGCGCGCGCAGATCGGTGCCCGGGGTCATCAGCAACCACACAAGCCCGCCGCCCCAGTCATAGGCGACGGCCTCGGCGCCGGCCCGCGCCGCGATCCCGGGGCCGTCCGAGGGTTTGACCGACACCCGCCAGACATCGCCTGAACGCCCGTGGAACGCGGCGACATCGCGGATCGCCGCCCACTGCGCCGCCACCGCCTGCGGGTCGCGGCCCGTCGCGACCTCGCCGAACCGTGCCAGCCGCTCGGAGAGCTGTCGGGCGCGATAGGCGACCTGCCCCTCGAAGCCTTCCAGGCGCAGATAGGTGCCCTGCCCGGGCAGATGCGCCGCGCCGCTGACCTCGAAGGGCGAGGCGAGCGCGCTGGCCATCGCGCGCACGGCGGTCGCATCGTCGAGCCCCTCCAGCGTCAGGGTCGCCGCGGCGGCCGGCGCCGGCAGCAGCTTGAACGCCACTTCGGTCAGAACGCCGAGCGTGCCGTGGCTGCCCGCCATGAGCTTGACGAGGTCATAGCCGGTGACGTTCTTCATCACCCGACCGCCGTTCTTCACCACCGCGCCGGTGCCATCGACGAAGCGCACGCCGATCATGCTGTCGCGGCAGGCCCCAGCCTGCAACCGGCGCGGGCCCGACACGTTCGCGGCCACCACACCGCCGATGGTCGGCGTACCACTGGTGCCCAGAAGATCGCGGTGATCCATCGGCTCGAACGGCAGTTGCTGGCCCTCGGCTTCGATCAGATGGATGATTTCCGAAACGGGGGTGCCCGCGCCGACAACCAGCGTCAGCGCGCCGGGCTCGTAAAGGCGGATGCCGGACAGCCCCGACGTGTCGAGCGCGGTGCCGTCGATGGTGAAGCCGCGTGTCCCGCCGCCCCGGACGGCGAGCGGCCCGTTGGCCGCGCGCACCATCTCGGCGAGCTCGCCCTCGCTCTCCGGCGCAAGGCTCATGCGGGCGCCCCCCGGCACCGGCAGGCTCGGCTCATGCCGCGACCCGTCGTGACGCGCTGACCGAAAGCGGAAACACCTTCGCCGGGTTAAGAAGCCACTTCGGATCGAAGGCGTCCTTCACCCGCATCTGCGCCTCCATGTCGGCCGGCGCGTACTGATCGGCCATCAGGTCGCGCTTCTCGACGCCGACGCCATGCTCACCGGTCAGGCAGCCGCCGACCTCGACGCAGAGGCGCAGGATCGCCGCGCCGAAGGCCTCGGCGCGCTCCAGCTCGCCGGGCCTGTTGGCGTTGAACAGGATCAGCGGGTGCATGTTGCCGTCGCCGGCGTGGAACACATTGGCGACATCGAGCTCGAACTCTCGGCTCAGCTCGCCGATCCGGCGCAGCACGAAGGGCAGCTCGCCGATCGGGATGGTGCCGTCGAGGCAGATGTAGTCGTTGATCTGCCCCATCGCCCCGAAGGCCGACTTGCGGCCCTTCCAGATCGCGGCCGACTCCTCCTCGGAATGGCTTTCGCGCAGCGCCACCGGTTCATGAGCCAGCGCGATCTCGTGGATGGCGTGGAGCTGGGCGGCGATCTCTTCCTCCGACCCCTCGACCTCGACGATCAGCAGTGCCTCGCAATCGGGGTAGCCCGCCTTGGCGAAGGCTTCGCAGGCGCGGATGCAGGGGCGGTCCATGAACTCGATCGCCACCGGCAGGATGCCGGCCTTGATGATGTCGGCCACGCACTGTCCCGCGACCTCGGAGCTGTCGAAGCCCAGCAGGATCGGCCGCGCGCCCTCGGGCTTGGGCAGGATGCGCAGCGTGGCCTCGGTGACGACGCCGAGCTGGCCCTCCGAGCCGCAGATGACGCCCAGAAGGTCGAGCCCCGGCGCATCCAGATGCGCGCCGCCCAGCTCGATCACCGTGCCGTCCATCAGCACGACCGTGGCGCCCAAGAGGTTGTTCGTGGTCACGCCGTACTTCAGGCAATGCGCCCCGCCGGAGTTCATCGCGATGTTCCCGGCAATGGCGCAGGCGAGCTGGCTGGAGGGGTCGGGGGCATAGAAGAAACCCTCCTCCTCCACCGCCCCGGTGACCGAGAGGTTGGTGCGCCCGGTCTCGACGCGGATGACGCGGTTTGCGGTGTCGATCTCCAGCACTTCGGTCATGCGGGCGACGCCGAGAATCACGCTGTCGGCCGTGGGCAGCGCGCCCCCCGCCAGCGAGGTGCCCGAGCCGCGCGGCACCACCGGCACGCCCTCGGCGTGGCAGAAGCGAAGCACGGCCGCCACTTCCTCGGTCGACCGCGGCAGGACCACGGCGAGCGGCGGGCAGCGATAGGCGGTGAGCGCATCGCACTCATAGGCCCGCGTCTCGGCGACCGCGTCAATCACCGCGTCGGCAGGTAGGAGACGGCGAAACCCGGCCACGATCCGCGACCGCTGGTCCATGACCCGCAGGTTCGGTTCCGGCATCTGCATGCTGCGCTCCTCCCCGTTGCGACAGACTGGTAAGGAAATATAACCAGTTCTTCGGTCTGGCAAGGTGGTGCCCGCAAGGCGCTTGCCAGACCATCGCCGATGGCCCAGCCTTGTCTGAAAGGTGGGGTTCGGAGGCAAGCGATGCGCAGGCAGGCGCAAGCGGTGGGGGGAGCGGCGCTGATGCTCGGCGTCTGGGGTGGCGCCTGCATCGCCCAGGACAACGCGGTTCTCCCTCCGGAGCCCGGCGCAACCGGTGCCTGCGGGCAGGCCCTGTCCCTTACCCATCGGCTGCGCGACCCTCTCGATGCAGGCGTGGTCCCGCCGATCGAGCTGCTGCTCGCGCGCAGTGAACCCCGCTATGTCGAATTCTCTCTTGCGACACCGGCCTTCGTCACCTTGCGGACCCGCTCGGACACCGGTTCGGACACCTTCCTCGCCCTCTACGACGCGTCCCGGGCAGCGCTGGCGAGCGACGACGACAGCGGGGGCGATCTGCAGGCCCTGATCGAGGCGCTCCACCTCCCCGCGGGCCGCTATTGCGCACAGGTCAGCCTCTTCGGCTGGTCCGAGGGGGATGCCCATGCGGAGCTTCTGCTCGAAACGGCGAGCCGCGCACCCCTACCGCATCCCAACACTGAGGGCCCCTGTCGCGATGCGGCGCTGCTTGCCGATGCCGGCCGGCCGGTGCTGCCGGGCTTCGCGCCCATCGCGCTGACCGAGAGCGTCGGGGCCGAGTCGCGGCGCGACTGGCGGATGACGGTCGCCGAGACCACGCCCGTTCTGCTGGAGGCGAGCAGTGCGCAGTTCGACACGGTCCTGAGCCTCTACGACGCGGCGGGCCGCCTGATCGCCGAGAATGATGACCGACCGCAGGGCGGCACCGACAGCGAGATCATCCAGACGCTGGAACCGGGCGACTACTGCCTGAGCCTGCGCGGCTTTGCCGGCGGCGGCGGGCCGGCAGTGCTGACCATCTCCGAAGCCG
>PUNI01000230.1 GCA_003551745.1 Paracoccaceae bacterium
CACCCCGATGTCCGAGGACAGCGCGAGATAGGTGGAATAGCCGCCCGTGGCCCCGCCCGGCAGCCGCGCGCCCACCATCAGATTGGTCTCGCCATAGGGGCCGATCCAGTCGGTGTCGGGCATCCGGTAGATGTGGGCGCAGGCGACATCGCCCACGGGCTCCAGCGGCGGCGGCAGCAGAAAGCGGATCGCCTCCGGGTCGCTGCGCCAGTAGAGGGTCAGGATCTCGGCGGCGCGGAAGCGGAACGGAAAGGGGGGCACCATCGGAGCGTCCCAAGGCGTCGAGAACCCCGGCGCGCGGATCGCGGCCTCCGTCAGCAGCGGCAGGCCCCAGCGGGTCACCCCGCGATCCTCCGCACCACATCCTCGCGAACCTCGATCCCGAGGCCGGGGCCGGTCAGCGGATAGGCCCAGCCGCCCTTGTGCCAGATCTTCTCGGTCACAAGTTCGTCCTGCACCACGACCGGGAAGGGCTTGAACTCGAAGATCTCGGAATTTGGCGAGGCGAGCGAGAGATGCAGGCTCGCCGCTGTGGTGATAGCGGTGGACCAGGCGTGCGCGTTGATGACCTTGCCATGCGCCGAGCACAGCGCATCGACACGGGCAAAGCCCGTGATGCCCTCCACCCGCGCAGGGTCCACCCCATACACGTCCACCGCCTGCACGAACTCCATCTGCCGGCGATATCCGGCCTCGGTGAACTCGCGCTCGCCGCTCGCGATGCGGACCTGCGTGCCCGCCTTCAGCTTGCGATAGCCCGCGTCGTCGGTGGGATAGAGCGGTTCCTCGAACCAGCCGATCCGGTATTCGGCCATGCGATTGGCCACCGAGATCGCGGTATCGGCGTCCCAGCGGACCCCGTTGCCGATATCGACGAGGATCTCGGCCTTCTCGCCAAGGGCCGCGCGCAGGGCGCGGATGAAGCTCACGTCGGTGTCGGGGTCGCCGCCGATGTCGCTCTCGCCCTTCTTGGCGAAACCAAGCTTGCAGGAGGGGAACCCCGCCTCGAAGAAACCCACCACCTCGGCCACGCAGGCCGCCTCGCCCTTCTTGTTGACGTGCGACGACGCGTTGGCACGCAGGCGGTCCTGCTTCAGCCCGCCAAGCAGCGCGTGGATCGGCTGGCCCTTGAGCTTGCCCGCGATGTCCCAGAGCGCCATGTCCACGCCTGCGACCGCCATCGAGGCGATGCCGCCCTCGCCATACCACCAGACATGGCGGCGCATCGCCTCCCAGGCGGCCTGCGTGTCCGCCGCGTCCATGCCGGACACGACCGGGGCGAGCCCCTCCTCGATCAGCGTCTTCACCGCCCGGCAAGCCTCGGGCCACATCGCGATGGCCTCGCCCCAACCCACGACCCCGTCGCGCGTGGCCACCTTCACGAGCACGGTGCGGCGGGTGGTACCGAAGTCATTGGGGTCGGGATAGGCGACCGGAATCGCCTCGATCCTGTCGATGCGGCTCATGCGCGCCGGTACCTCCCCCGTCCCGCCTCCAGTCCCGTCTCTGATCCCACAGGCCACCTCCCAAACGCTTTGACATCGCGTAATGGCCTGCGTATCAAATTGGTCAGGCCAATTAACAAAGCTGTCCATCAGGGAGTCAAGCCCCATGTTCAACCTCTCCCCGATTCCAATGCCGGATCTCGGCGGAAAGGTTGTGCTGGTCACCGGCGCCGGACGCGGGATCGGCGCGGCGGCGGCCCGTGCCCTTGCGAGCCGGGGAGCGCGGGTCTTTGCTGGCCAGCAGCCCGGGCGCGACGGCGAACTGGAAGCCGGGCCGGGCACCACGGCGCTGCCGCTCGACGTCACCAGCGATGCCGATGTCCGTGCCGCGATCGCGCGGGTGGAGGGCGAGGCGGGCCGGCTCGATGCACTGATCAACAATGCAGGCCTGATTGCGCCGATCGGGCGTCTGACGGAGCTGGAGACCGCCGAACTGACGCCGGCCTTCGACGTGAATGTGCTCGGCGTGCACCGAATGACCTGCGCCGCCCTGCCTCTCCTGCAGTCTTCGGGCGGGGTCGTGATCAACGCGGGCACCGGGGCGGCGACCACGCCCATGGAGGGCTGGGCCGCCTATTGCACCTCGAAGGCCGCGGCTCGGATGCTGACCGCGATGTGCGCGCGGGAACTCGCCGGCACCGGTGTGCAGTTCTTTTTCCTCGGCATCCCGCCGACGGATACAGCAATGCAGGGTGAGATCCGCGCCTCGGGGCTCAACCCGATCAGTCGAATATCTCGATCTGATCTGGTGGCCCCCGAGGTGACCGCCAGCGTGATGGCCTGGCTCTGCGGTCCCGACGCGCGCCTGCTCGACGAGGTGATGATCGACGTGCGCGACGAGCGGTTCAAGGAACTCGCGGACGCCGTCTAGGTATCCTACCTGCGCGCAGGGCTCGCCTCTTCGGCCTTCAGGGCGACCTCCCTAAGCGCGCCGTCCAGGGCGAGGCCGGCGCCGGAAGCGCGATGCGCAGGGGTCAGTAGGTCGCGCGTCCGCCCGACAGGTCGAAGACCGCCCCGGTGGTGAAGCTGTTCTCGGCGGAGGCCAGCCAGCAGATCATCGCCGCGGCCTCGTCGAGCTGGAGGAAGCGCGCCCTCGGGATCTTCGACAGCATGTAGTCGATGTGCTGCTGCGCCATCTGGTCGAAGATCGCGGTGCGGGCGGCGGCAGGCGTCACGCAGTTGACCGCGATATCGTGCCCCGCCAACTCCTTGCCCAGCGACTTGGTCAGCGCGATCACACCGGCCTTCGAGGCGGAATAGGCGGAGGCGTTGGGATTGCCCTCCTTGCCGGCGATGGAGGCGGTGGCGACGATGCGGCCGTAGCCGCGCGCGACCATCCCCGGCACCACCGCCTTGAAGCAGTGGAAGACCCCGTTCAGGTTGATGTCGATGACGCGGTGCCATTCGTCGAGCGGGTAATCCGCCACCGGGGCATTCCCACCGGCAATGCCTGCATTGGCCACGAGGATGTCGATGCCGCCGAGGCTCGCCTCGGTTTCGGCCACGGCGGCCGTCACCGCCGCGAAATCGGTCTGGTCGACAGCGACGAAGCTGGCTCCGATCTCACCCGCGGTGCGCGGCCCCAGGTCGACGTCGCGGTCCCACACCGCCACCCGGGCCCCGGAGGCGATCATCCGTTCGGCCACGGCTCGGCCGATACCCTGCGCGGCGCCGGTGACGACCGCCGTGCGGTCCGCGAGATCGATCCGGTTCATCCCGTCCTCCATCAGCATCAGCGCAGCGCTTGCACGACCGCGTCGGTCGAGGTCACCAACGCCACGTTCTGCATGGCATAGTCGATGGAGGCGCGGTGCCAGTCCGCCGACATGGTGGCGCAGGCGTCCTCGGGCACGATGACCACATAGCCCTTGTCGGCCCCGGTGCGGGCGGTGTGTTCGATGGACATGTTCGTCCAGGCGCCGGTGTCGATGATCATGTCGCGGCCCTCGGCCTTCAGGATGGTCTCGAGCGCGGTGCCCTCCCAGGCCGACATGCGCATCTTCTCGACCACATGGTCGCCCGGGCGGGGTTCGAGGCCAGCGACCGCAGCGGCGCCCCAGCTTCCGCGGACCAGCGCGTTGCTGTCCACCACACCCTCGAAGATCGGCGCGTTCAGGGTCATCCCCGGCGCGCCGGGGTCGACGACGTAATGCACGTGGATCACCGGCACGCCCAGCGTCCGGCAGCGCTCGGCCAGCCGGGCGATGTTGGCAATGGCGTTCTGCGACCGGCAATGATCCGGCGCGCCCGAGGCAGAGAAGGCACCACCCTCCATCACCACGTCGTTCTGCATGTCCTGGATGATCAGGGCACAGCGTCCGGCGTCCAGTTCCAGCGCCTCGTCGCGGGCCTCGGCCGCGGAAGGCGCCGGCGGCGGCGCGCGCCGCACGCGGATGAAAGGCTCGGTCCGCGGCCCCACCTTCGTCTCCACGGCGTAGACCGAGGTCGAGGCGCAGAGGAACAGCGTCCGCCAGTCTGGCCCGCCCCAGTGCAGGTTGGCGACCAGTTCGGGGACGGCCAGCTTGCCGATGAGCCGTCCGCCCGGATCATAGACCCATAACCCGCCCGGCGCGGTGCACCAGACATTGCCGTCGGCGTCGTTCTTCATGCCGTCGGGCACGCCGGGCTTCAGACTGTCGCGGATGCCGCTGGCAAAGATGCGGCCCGCCCGCAGCCCCTGCGGCGTGACCTCGAAAACGCGAATGTTGGCCTGCTCCGTGTCGTTGACATAGAGCAGGCTCTCGTCGGGCGAGAAGCACAGCCCGTTCGGCTGGGTGAAGAGATACCGGTCCACCATCAGCTGCGGCTCGGTGCCCGGCGCCGCCCCGGGCGGGATCCGGTAGACGCCCTGAAAGCCAAGCTCGCGCGGGCGTTCCACCCCGAAGCCGGGCATCCGGCCATACCAGGGGTCGGTGAACCAGATACCGCCGTCCCCGGCCACGCAGATGTCGTTCGGGCTGTTGAGTTCCCGTCCCTCGAAATGGCTGGCCAGCACCTCCCGGGTGCCATCGGGACGGAAACGCGCAACCGACGACGTCGAGTGCTCGCAGACCAGAAGGTTCAGCTCGGCGTCATAGGTCATGCCGTTGCCCTTGTGCGACGGCCGCATCACCTCTCGGAGGCCGTCGCGGTCCCACCGACGGCGCACGTCTCCGGGCATGTCGGAGAACAGCAGGTGTTGCTCCACCGGATGCCAGATCGGACCCTCGGTGAACTCGAAGCCCGAGCCGATCCGGCGCAGGGGAGCGTTGGCATCGATCAGCCGGTGAAACTCGGGATAGAGCGCCTCGTGCATGGACATGTCCCCCTCCGTCAGTCTGGCGGACCCGCGCGGCCCGCTTTGTGGGTCACAGCCGGTAGACCCGGCGCGCCGTGGTCTCGAAGAGCGCCACGCGCTCACCTTCGGCAAGGCCGCCGGCGCCGCGGCGGAATGCGTCGATCAGGCCGGCATAGGAGGTCCAGAGCTTCTCGATGGGAAAGTTCGACCCGAAGAGGCAGCGCCCGGCGCCGAAGGCGAGCACGGTCTCCGAGATCATCCAGCCCACGTGTTCGGGGTCATTGCGCCTGAGGAAGGTGCCGAAACCCGAAACCTTGGCCACCACATTGGGACGGCGGGCGAGGTCGGCCAGATGCCGGCGCCAGCGGTCGCGGCCCGCCCCGGACAGATCGTTCAGCATGCCGGCATGGACGAGCACGAAGGTCACCTGCGGGCAGGCATCGATCAACTCGCAGGCGCCGGGAATCTGCGTGTCGAAGACCTGCAGCTCGAACACCCAGTCATAGTCCGCCAACTGCGCGACGTTGCGCTGAAGCGTCGCGTCGCGGGCAAGCTCGGGCCGTGCGGCGAAGCGCCAGGCGGGGTTCTGGTGCCAGTGCAGTTGCTGGCGGATGCCGCGCATCCTCGGATGCCGGGCCAGCCGGTCGAGCGCGGGGCGCGCATCGGCCAGGGTCAGGTCGGCGAACCCGACGATGGCATGCGGCCAGCCGGTCGCATTCGCGACGCCCTCGACCCAGGCGACCTCCGCCTCAGCCTCCTCCGGCGCCCAGTTGGCCTGCACATAGACCGCCTCGGTCACGCCCTGGCCGTCGATGTCGCGCAGGTATTCCGACATCGTGTAGTCGCGCCGCAGCGGCTGGTAGGGTCCGAAGATGCGCGGCACCATCGGCCCGGTCAGCCAGGGCAGATCCGCCTGCCGCCAGATGTGAAAATGCGCGTCGATCATCCGGCTCTCGCGGCGATGGCGGCACGCATCGGCGGCCGCTGCACCCGCCGCCCGACGCGCAGGATCTCGCTGGCGGCGGCCTGAGGCCCCGAGCCGTCGCCCAGCTGGTCGATCATCGGCAGCACCGCTCGCAGGGCCGCGGTCTCGGGGCGGAACGTCGGGTCTGCGGCCAGCGGCGTCAGCCATAGGATCCGCCAGGTCAGGCGCCGCAGCCGCACCATCGCCGCCACCAGCGCCTCCGGACCGCCCTGTTCCAGCCCGTCCGAGACCACCACGGTCAGCGCTCCCCGCGCGAACGCGGCAAAGCGCGGCACCGAAAGGAAGACCGCCAGCGCCTCCCCTAGCCGGGTTCCGCCGTCCCAATCCGCCACCAGACCCGCGGCCTGCGCCAGCGCCCGGTCGACATCGCGCTGGCGCAAGGCCCGGGTCACACGGGTGAGCCGCGTCCCGAGGGTGCAGACCTCGACCCGATCGCCCCCATGCACCAGCGCATGCGCCAGCCGCAGCGCGCCCTCGGTGCTCGCCTTCATCGAGCCTGACACGTCGACCAGCAGCAGCACCCGGCGCGGACGCTGGCGCCGCGCCTGCCGCGGCAGGCGCAACAGCTCGCCGTCGCGACGCACCATCTGGCGCAGGGCGCGCCGAGCATCGATGCGCGGGCCCCTTCCCGCGAGCCACCGCCGCGACCGACGCCGCGGCAACGCCGCCGGCAGCGCCCGGCGGAAGGCCGCGAGCCCCGCGGGCTCGCCCGCTCCGAAGGCGCGCGCGAACAGCCTCTCGGCGGCGGAGGCGTCCGCGCCGGAGGGCTCCTCCCCGGCCTCCGGCTCCGGCAGCAGCCCGGGTGTGGCGTCATGGGCGGCGGGGAGATCGTCCTCCGTTCCCGGCGCAGGCGCGGCGAAGGCGCGGCCGAGGAACACCGCGTCGAAGATCCGGTCGAACTCTTCCCCGCGCTCGGGCGGCGGCGCCAGCGTTGCGCGCGCCGCCCGGCGCACGTCTCCGAGGCTGCGCGGGCCCAGCAAGCCCACCGCGGCGATGAAAGCCTGCCCCTGCTCCGGTGCCACGGCAAACCCCTCGGCCCGGAGCGCCTGCACCAGCCCCAGAAAGGGCCGGAGCGATCGCGGCAGCCCGCTCACGCCGCCTCACTCCGCGACGGATCGGAAGCGGGCGCGGGCCAGGCGGCGGCCGTCTGGGCCGCAGCCGGGCCGCCGCCGAGCGGGGGCTCGATGCCCCCCGAGGCGGCTCCTGCGATCCCGCTCCTCATGCCGCCGTATCCTTCAAGACCGCATCGAGGCGCGGCGCCACCCAGGCCAGATCCTCCTGATCCTTCAGCGCGACGCCGATCGCGCGGGCGAAGGCTGCGGGCCAGGGGGCGCCCTGGCCGTTCAGCAGCGTGGCGGCCTCGGCCCACTCCACCGTCTCGGCCACCCCCGGGGGCTTTGCCAGCGGCTCGGCGCGCAGCCGACCCACGGCCCGCACCACCGCCTGCGCCGTCGCCTGGGCGACGCTCGAGGCGCGCATCATCACGATCTGGGCCTCAAGCGCGGGGTCGGGATAGTCGATCCAGTGATAGACGCAGCGCCGCCGCAACGCCTCGTGCAGCTCGCGGGTGCGGTTCGAGGTCAGCACCACCACCGGCGGCTCCGCCGCCCGTACCGTGCCGCGCTCGGGAATCGAGATGGTGAAGTCCGACAGGAACTCCAGCAGGAAGGCCTCGAACTCGTGGTCGGCGCGGTCGATCTCGTCGATCAGGAGTACCCGGTCGCGCGGCGTCTCCAGCGCCATCAGCATCGGTCGGGCGATCAGGAAATCATCTGCGTAGAGGTTCACGTAATCCTCGCCCGCCTGACGGATCGCCAGCATCTGACGGGGGAAGTTCCACTCATAGAGCGCGGCCTGCGCGTCGATCCCCTCATAGCATTGCAGCCGCACCAGATCGCGCCCCAGCACGCTCGCCAGCGCCTTGGCCGCCTCGGTCTTGCCCACCCCGGGCGCCCCCTCCAGCAGCAGCGGCTTGCCCAGCGCGAGGGCGAGGAAGGCTGCGGTGGCCAGCCCCTCGTCGGCGATGTACTGCGCCTCGCGCAGCGCCGCCGTCAGCGAGGCGGGGCCGTCGAGACCCGGGAGGGCTGGTCGCACCACCACGTCAGAGCCGCCCGCGCGGACGGGCCCCGCCGTTGGCGCGTATCCCGCGCAGCACCTTCTCCGGCGTCACCGGCAGTTCGTCGATGCGCACGCCTACGGCGTCATAGACCGCGTTGCAGACCGCCGGCAGCACCGGGTTGGCGCACATCTCGCCGGGCCCCTTGCCGCCGAAGGGGCCATCCGGCGCAGGCCGCTCCAGCACGCTGATGTGGTGGGGCGCGATGTCGCCTGGCCCGGGCATGAGGTAGCTGTTGAAATCGACCGGCCCGTGGGCGCGGTCGGGATAGCGCGGTTCGGTCGTCTCCCAGGCGGCGTGGCTCATCCCCATCCAGGCGCCGCCGACAAGCTGCTGTTCCACCAGCCGGGGGTTCAGCGCGCGGCCGACTTCGTAAGCCGACTGCATGTCGAGCACGCGCACCTCCCCGGTCTCGTCGTCGACCTCCACCTCGACGAGCATCGCGGCATGGGCGAAGCAGGACACCGGCGTCATCTCGCCGGTGTCGGGATCGACCTCTGAGAGCGGGATCAGGAAGATGCCACGGCCCGACACGGTGCGGCCCTGCCGGAACTGCGCCGCCTGGCACGCCGCCATCGTGGTGATTGCCCGCGACGGCGCGCCCTTCACGTGGATGCTGCCGCGTCCGTCGGTGACGAGGTCGCCCGCGTCCACCTCCAGCTCCTCGGCGGCCGCCTCCAGCATGACCGCGCGCGCCTCCTGCGCCGCCTCGATCACGGCATTGCCCACGCGGTGGGTGCCGCGGCTCGCGAAAGAGCCCATGCAGTGCGGGCCTGTGTCGCTGTCGGCCGTGTCGACGTAGACATCCTCCACCGGCACGCCCAGCGTCTCCGCGGCGATCTGGCGCGTGACCGACTTCATGCCCTGCCCGAGGTCGATCGAGGAGAGCGCCACGGTGAACTTGCCCTCCGGGTTCGAATGCACCAGCGCCTGCGAGGGATCGCCGCCAAGGTTCATGCCGATGGGGTAGTTGATCGCCGCGAAACCGCGGCCGCGGTGCAGAGCCATCAGCGCCTCCGGAAGCCGGAAAGGGAGGAGAACCGCAGCGCCCCGGCCCGCCGCGCGGCACCGGGCTGGGCCGTTCGCTCGGATGCAGGCGGCACTTGGGCTGCGCTGGCAGGCGGTTGCACCGGGGCCTGCGGGGCAGGCTGCGGCTGCGCCGGGGCGCGGCTGCGCGCCGCATCCGCAGGGGGCATCGAACCCCCTGCGGATGCGCGCTGGCCTTCGGCCCGCGCAGGCACTGGCGAACGCGGCGGGCTGGCACTCGCCGGCGCCGTGCCACCCTTGCGCGCATAGCTGCCGGTATCGAAGCCCTCCACCCGACCGTGATCGTCCGTGCGGGTGAAGGCAGGGAGCTCGCCGCGCGCGCCGCCCCCGCCGGTGAGCGAGGTTGCGTCGCGCGCCTCGGCAGCAAGCGTCACGCCGGCCTTGTCCGCGACCACCTGGCAGCACTCCACCAGCGCGCAGTTCTTCGCCACGCGGCGGTGGGCCTTCATGTCGCCGTCGCGGTAGGCGTTCAGGATGCGCAGGTCGATGGGGTTCATGCCCACTGTCTCGGCGACCTTGTCCATGTGGCACTCGATGGCGAAATCGACGCCGGTGATGCCGAAGCCGCGCATCGCCGTGGACGGCGTGCGGTTGGTATAGACGCAATAGACGTCGGCCGAGACGTTGGGGATTGTGTAGGGCCCCGGCAGGTGCCCCACTGACTTGATAACGGCATAGGAGGACAGACGGGTATAGGCGCCGGCGTCGAAATAACCGGTGAACTTCCGTGCGAGGATGCGGCCGTCGCGGGCCACGGCGTCCTTGATGTACCAGCGCTCCGCCCCGCGCGGCGCGCCGACCTGCATCTCTTCCTCGCGATCCCAGGCGAACTTGCAGGGCCGCGCCGTCAGCATCGCGCCCAGGATCGCGATGGGTTCATGCACGCTGTCGACCTTGCCGCCAAAGCCGCCGCCCACCGTGCCGCCCACGAAATGGAGCCGCGACGACGGCATCTGCAGCACCTTCGCCGCCGTGCCGAGCGAGAAGAAGAGCCCTTGTGTCCCGGTGTAGCAGACATAGCGGTCGTTCACCTCGGGCGCGGCGATGGCACCGCAGGTCTCGATCGGGGCCTGCTCGATCGGCGACATCTGGTAGCGGCCCTCGACGATGTGGTCGGCCGCGGCGAAAGCCGCCTCGACATCCCCGTAACGGAGCTTCTGGTGGTCGTACTTGCCGTGATAGACGAAGCGGTTGAGAGGGTAGACGTCGCACACCACCGGAGCGCCCGGCTTCAGAGATTCCTCGGGGTCGAGGACATGGGGAAGCTCCTCCCAGTCCACCCGCACCTTCAGCACGGCGTCGCGGGCCTGCGCCTCGGTCTCGGCGATGACGGCGGCGACCGGCTCGCCGCGATAGGCCGTCTTCGTCTCGGCGAGGATCGGCTCGTCGTCGAGGCCGAAGTCCAGAAGGCTCAGCAGCGTGTTGAGGTTTCGCGGCACGTCCCGTCCGGTCAGCACGCGGACGACGCCCGGCATGCGCTCCGCCTCGGAGGTGTCGATGCGCCGGATGCGGGCGTGGTGGTGGGGCGCGCGGGCGCAGCGGATGTGCAGCAGACCCTCGAACAGGTGGTCGTCGTAGAAGGGCGAGCGGCCCGTGACATGGCCGAGGATGTCCTGCCGGCGCACCGGCTGGCCGATGGTGACGAGATCGTCGTCGCGGTCGTCGGCGAAGAACTCCTTTCGGAACTCCATCATGCCGTGGCCCTCCGTTCGGCGGCGGCGAGGATCGCCTCGATGATCGGCGCATAGCCGGTGCAGCGGCAGAGGTTGCCGCCGATGGCTTCCACCACCTCGTCGCGGCTGGGGCGCGGGTTGCGGTCGAGGAGCGCCTTGGCAGCCATCAGCATCCCCGGCGTGCAGTAGCCGCACTGGGCTGCGAAACCGTCCATGAACGCTTCCTGCAAAGGGTGCAGGGCGCCGTCGCGCGCCAGGCCCGAGACGGTCTCGACCCGGCGGCCGGCCACCGCCTCGGCGAGCATCAGGCAGGATAGATGCGGCGCGCCGTCGACCAGCACGGTGCAGGCTCCGCAGCTGCCCTGGCCACAGCCGTATTTCGGCCCGAGATCGCCCACGCCGCGGCGCAGGAACTGCAGGAGGTTCTCGCCGTCATCGGCAAAGGCCGCGCGTTCGGCGCCGTTGAGGGTGAAGGTGACCGGTTTCTTCGCCATCAGCCGCGCTCCATGCCCTTAAGAAGTCGCTTCAGATGCACGCCGGCCACCTCGCGGCGATACCAGGCGGTGGCGAGCGGGTCGTCGATCGGTTCCAGCCCCTCGGCCGCCACCGCTGCGGCACGGTCGATGCTCGCC
>PUNI01000472.1 GCA_003551745.1 Paracoccaceae bacterium
ATCCGGATCGTCGCGTCGCCCGGGGCGCGCAGCACGCCGGTGCCTTCCAGCCGGCCGGCGTTGATCGCCACGTTGCCCAGCCGCGCAAACGTGTCCTGGACCTCGACCGTGAATGCCATCGGCGCATCCGCCGTGGTTTCCGCCGTCTCGGCGTCGATGAGTTGCTGTGCGTAGCTGGCCGTGAGGCTGGTGATCAGATCGACGTACTGGTTGAGCGAGT
Organism: Paracoccaceae bacterium; assembly: GCA_003551745.1. Lineage (GTDB taxonomy): Bacteria > Pseudomonadota > Alphaproteobacteria > Rhodobacterales > Rhodobacteraceae > Rhodobaculum. The sequence goes on from PUNI01000472.1 coordinate 221, forward strand.
TCGCTTCGCTGACGGTCCCGCCGGTCGCGTCGGGCAACTGCAGGGTGGTGAGAAAACCGTCGATCTCGGCAAATCGCGCGTCAAGCTCCTCGGCATGGTAGTCCGCCAGCCCGTCCGCGGCCCTGCCAAGCCAGAACAGCGGGTTGGCCGCCTGCAGACGCCGCAGCTCGTCGGTAACCCCCGCCGCGCCGTCCGCCGTCGGCAGCGCGTTGAGCAGATCGCTGAGGTTGGTGGCCACCGCGATGGCACTGGCGCGCGCCTCGGCCTCGCGCGTCTCGAAGATCCCCACCTGCACCGCGAGATCCGGCAACAGCGCGGCGATGGCGCTGCGCGCGCTGAGGATCGCCGACTGCTGCGCCGAGGCTTCGGCCGTGTTGCCGGCGAGAAGGGCCTCGGCCAGCGCCTGCTGGGCGGCGTTGATCTCGCTGACGCGGGCATTGATCTGGCCGCGCAGGTTGCTGACGGCGGCCTGCGCCGAGTCCATGGCCACCACCGCGCCGCTGCCCGCGTCCAGCGCGGCGATCGCGGCGTCGCGCAACGCGACCTGCGACGCGTTTTCCGGATCGAAGGTGCTGATGCTCTGGATCGCCTGGAGCGCGGCTTCCGCGTTCTGGGTAATGCCGAACTGGATCGACCCCTCACCGTCGTCGATCAGCCCGAAGGTCGCCTGGAACACTTCGGCGCCGTCTTCGAAGAGGTCGCCGACGCCGGCCGAAGCGGCGAACTGGAACGCGCCCAGAACGATCGCGATGTTGCTCTGATCCTCGGCGGCGCCGGCGAGCAGGATCGCCCGCGGCGATGGCCCGGCAAACTCGCCCGGCACGAACGCGCCGGTGTCTGGATCGTAGGTGCCGAGCCCCAGTGACACCAGCTTGTCCTGCAGGAATCGCAGCTCGTTCTGGAAGGCCCCCCGGGCGATCACATCGTCGTCGTACTGGTTGATCAGGATCTCCAGCTCCTCGATCCGCTTCAGGATCTCGGTGCCGACCGGGTTGGGGCCGCTGACGGTGAAGCCGATGTTGTCGAACTCGTCGACCTGGATGCAGGGCGCGAGGCCGGGATCGCAGTCTTCCGACACGTAGCGGATCGTGAGGGTCTTGAGCCTCTGGATCCCGGTCTCGACCCGCCCGTCGATCTGCGCGCGGGCCGCGCCGCCCGAAGTGTTCACCGTGCCGCCGCGGTAATCGAAGGTGACGTCACCGCCGCCGAAGGCGTTGGAGACCGCGCTGACGCCCTTGGCGAGTTCCTCCCGGTAGATGTCCTTGCCGGTGCCGACGGCGCTGGCGTTGATGCTGCCGCGGGTCGCATTGATGGTGATGTCACCGGCCGCCCGCACGCCGCGCAGCACGTCGCCGGTCGGGGCCACCGACACCAGCGCATTGTTGGTCATGGTGACGCGCGGGTTCGGTGCCGTGGGGATCGGAATCTTCGTCTTGTTGAACAGGTCGATCGTGGCGTTGAAGTCGAAGCGGCCCTCGATGTCCTGCAGCGAGCGCCCCGCCGACAGGGTGATGCTGGCCGAGGTGGGTTCGGCCCCGTCGGCCGGAATGATGCCGTCGCTTGCCTGCACGAGGGCGTTGGTGCCGATGCCCACGGTGTTGGAGCCGTTGTAGGTGATGTCGGCCCGCCCCGAGGGCGCCCCGGCGAACCCGTAGGTCGTGGAGGCGGCGCGCAGATCGGCGGCCGCGTTGCTCCAGGCGGCCATGCGGATGTCGCCGCGGTCAACCAGGAGATCGGCGCCGTTTCCGGTCCGCGCCAGCGCGGTGGCGTTCAGCGTCGCGCGAAGCTCGGCCGAGGTCACGGTGATCGCGCCGCCGGAATCGAGCCGCGCCCGCTGCTCGACCCGGATGTCGTTGAAGGCCTCCACTTCGGCCAGCGACAGGCCGGTGGAGGGCGCCGACAGCCGTACCGCGGCGTTGTTGCCGATCTCGGCGGTGGTGACATGCGTCACCGTCACCTCGCCGCCGCCGGCAGGGAAATCGGCGAGCCCGGCCGAGACCGAGTCGATGTTCTGCGCGCCGCCGGGACGGAACCGGTTGTCGGTGATGTTGCGTGCCCGCAGCGCGAGGTTGCGCGCGTTGAGCGTGAGCCCGGCACCGATCAGCGCATCGACGGTGCTGTTCACCCGGTGGTCGAGCTTGCTGCCGCTCTTGCCCGCGAGCGAGGCCTGACGGCTGTCGACCCTGCCGGAGAAGCGGGCGGTGTGGGTGGCCTGGATGGTCGCCTGCCCGGCCACGTTCATGGTGTAGACCCCGGCCGTGCCCACCTCCGCGGCCGCGCGGGTGTTGCTGGTCGAGCGGGTTTCTGCCTCGGCGGCCGATCCCGCGATCACCCCGCCAGAGCCCGACGTCACCTCGGCGGTGTTGAAGTCGTCGCCGGCCGCGATGATGGAAAGCGCACCCACGCTCATCACCGTGACGTCGCTGATGGTCGCATGCGTTGTGGTGTTCGAGCGGGCCGACGCCTGGCTGAGGCCGACCGCGGCAAGGCCGCCGGCGAGGCCGCTGGCATCGGCGGTCTGACGGGTGGTGCTGGTGGCGGAGACCTCCGTCCCGCCGGACGAGATCAGGGCAGCTCCGGTCACCCTCGCGGTCGACTGCGAATTGTTGCGCACCCTGGCGCTGGTGGCGCTGACGCCCACAAGGGCGCCCGCGGAGGCACTGGTGATCGCGCGCGCCTGCGGCGTGCTCACCGACGCCCTGATCGATATGCTGCCGGCATCGACGATGGCGCCGTTGCGCAGCCGCGTCTGCACGTCGGCTGCGGCGTTCACCTCGGCCAGCGATCCACCGGCGGCCAGGAACCCGGCGAGCGCGACGCCCTCGGCCTCGGCCTCGGCGCGGCTGGTGGCGGAGGCCGTCACCTGCGCAAGGCCGTTGGCGTGCAGCGCCGCATTGTCGACGATGGCCCGCACCTGCGGCGCGATCCGGGCCCGCGCCACCGCCCCCTGCACCGCCGCCCCGACTCCGCCGCCTGCGGCCAACGCATAGACGTCGATGGTATCGTCGGCCGACGCGTTCACCTGCACCGAACCGGCGCCATTGTCCGCCGTGCCGAGTTGCGCGCCGTTCGACACCCGCGCCTCGACCTCGCCGGTGATCTCGGCAATGGCGATGGAGGCGCCGAGCGCCGCCGTTCCGGCGACGGTGACGCCGATGCCCTGCAGGTTGACCGACCGCTGCCCCTCGGCCTCCACGACAACCGCCCCGGCCGCCTCGATGGTGGCGCCGGTGACCAGCGCCCGGGTTCGCGAGCTGTTGGTGACGATGCCGACATCGGCGCTCACGGCGGCGGCAAATCCGGCCGCGCCGGCGAGCTGGATGCTGCGCAGGCTGTGCTGGCTGGCCGCACGGACCACCGCCGCGCCGGCGTCGATCTGGGCCGCGCCCTGCACCTGCGCGGTGCTGCCAGTGTCAACCGTCAGAACGCTGATGCCGGCGCCGACGCCGACCACGCCGAGCGCCGCCGCGCCGGTGGTCAGGCTGACGTCGATCGCCTCGCGGCTCTGCACGGCCACGGTGCCGCCGGCGTTGACGTTGGCTTGGCCGATGCTGGCCGAGGTGCCCGCCGGAATGTCCAGCGCCTCGGTGGCCGACACGAGGTCGATGCTGTTGCGGCGCGCCTGCGCGGTCTGCGCGGTTTCGCGCACCACCTCGTCGTCCGACCCGGCCACCAGGCCGGTGGCTTCATCGCTGCGCGCGTTCTGCTGCGCGCTGCTGACCAGACTTCCGAAGTCGAGCCCGCCCCCCTCGGTCGCGTCCGCGATGTTCTCGTCGGCATCGCCACCTGGCGCGACCCCGTCGCCATAGCTGTAGACCGCAACCCCGGCGGCCAGCCCGACCAGCCCGCCGGCCGCGCTGATGACATGGGACTCACCGGCGCGGTGGGCGAGGCCGGCAACGCGGACGTCGTTGCGGGCGTTGACGGTGGCGTCGTCGCCGATGAAAGCGGCGGTGGTGTTCTTGAACAGGCCCACGTCCACGGCGCCCGCGATGCCCGTGCCAAGCCCGAGCGCGACACCACCGACCGCGGTCGCCGTCACCGTGCTGTCGCGGGCGATCACCGCCACGTCCTGGTCGGCATGGGCCCCGTCGTTGCCGTCAGCGGTGTTCAGCGCCGCCGCGGCCCCCACCGAGGCCGTGGTGGCGACGTCCATCAGGCCGAGCGCGATCACGCCGGAGACGGCCACACCCCCCGCAGTGCCGGCGGCGCCGAGGGTGAAGCTGCCCTGCGACGAGTTCGCAAGAACGCTGATCCCCCGGCTGTTGGCGCGCGTGTCCGAAAAGCTGTCGCCGGTGAAGATCCGGTGCGTGCCCCGGTTGCCGAGCGCGGTCACCTGCGCCCCGGAAGCGATCGCGGCGGTGATCTCGCGCTGCAGGCTCACGACGCTGACGGCGGCCCCGACACCCGCCCCGCCGGCAGCCAGCGCCCCGGCCACAACGGCCGTGCGCACCGAGTCGTCGGCCTCCACGGCGACATTGCCCTGCGCAACGGTGGTGCCGGCCAGCCGGGCCACCGTCTCGGTGCGCATGTCGATGACGTTGACGCCGCCGGCAAGGGCAAGGCTCATCCCCGACACGTCGGCCACCCCGGTGGCGCCGATGCCGACGACGTCGTGCCGCGCCCGCGCCTGCACCGCCACATCGCCGCCCGCCGAGACCTCGGTGCCGCTCCCGATCTCGGCCCGGGTCGCGGTGTCGATCACCGTCACCGCGGCCCCGGCCCCGACGGCGGTGGTGCCGATCGCGACCGAGCCGGCGGCGCCAAGCGTGTGCAGGTCGCTCGCCGCGGCAACCACCACGTCCTGCGCCGGCGCGGCCGATCCCGCGTGCTGGTTGATCTCGGCGCCGTCGCCGATCCGGGCCGAGGTCTCCGTGCTGATCACCGGAACGCCGGCCGAGAGGCTGACCGCGATGCCGCCTGCGGAGAAACCCACCGCCAGCGACCGCAGCTCGGTCGCGTCGGCGGCATTGACGATGACGCCCCGCGCCTCCTCGGTCTGCGCCGCGCCCAGCCGGCGACGGGTCAGCAGGTCGATGCCCTGCCCGCGCAGCGTGGCCGTGCCATTGCCCTCGAACGTGCCGCTCGGATCGTCGTCCGGGCTCTCGTAGGCGACACCGCTGAAGCCGGTCGTCGGATCGGCCGCGCCATAGGCCACCAGATCGGCGTCATGGTCGGTGACGAAACTCTGCGCGGCCCGGATTCCGAGCGCGGTAACCCGCGCGCTGTCCTCGATCTCGGCCAGCGTCTGCGAGCCGATCACCGCCACCCCGACCGACGCCCCGAAGCCGCCCAGACCGACGCCCGCGGCGCCCTCGATCATGTCGAGCGTGGTGGCGCCGTCGGCAAGCACCGCGACATTGCCATCGGCCAGGACATCGGCGCGCCGGCCGATCCGTGCCGTGGTGGCGGCGGAGACGGAATAGACGTTGACCGCACCCGCAAGGCCGGCCTTGCCGCCGATCGCAGCGCCTGCGGTGATCGCCTCCATCCGGTCGCGACCATGGGCCGCGACCACCACATTGCCCGAGCGCAGCACCGCATCCTCGGCCACGCTGGCAAGCGTCTGCCGCTTCAGCACCACGACACCGACGCCGGCCCCGACCCCGGCCTTGCCGCCGAAGGCCGCCGATCCCGAAATCGCCAGCAGGCGGTTGTCGTCGCTGGCAGCGACCGTGACCGCGCCAGAGTCGAACGCCGTGCCGACCTGCGCGAAGCGGCCGATGCGCGCCTCGGTGAGCGTGTCGAGCACATAGACCCCGGTGCTCACGGTCACGGCGGCGACCCCGGCCCCGGCGCCGGAGGCGGCGAAGGTCTCGGCCCCAACCGTCGCCGAGGCAGCGATGTCGATCGCCCCGGCGGCCTCGATCCGCGCCCCGTTCGCGGCCGAGGTGCCGTCCGCGATCACCGCCCGCGTGACATTGTCGACCACGGTGGTGGAGACGCCTGCCCCGATGCCCGCCTTGCCGCCCGCGCCGACACCCGCCGCGATGCTGAGCACGTCGAATTCATTGTCGGCGGTCAGCGCGACGGCACCATCGCCCATGACGCCCACCAGCGCGCCGCGCCCGATCAGGGCCTCGACGCGGTTCTTCGAGGTCAGCACCGTGGCCACGCCGGCGATGCCCGCGGTCGAGGCGCCCGAGGCGCCGACGCCGATGACGCGATAATCCTGCCGCGCGCCGGCCGCGCTCGTGAAGCTTCCGGCCGAGGTGATGCGGGCCGTGTCGGCAAGCCGGCTGACCGTGGTGCCGCTGCTGACCACGACCGTGCTCGACAGCCCCACCGCCGCGCTGTCGGTGCTGGCCGACAGCGCCCCGGCGATGCCCTGGGCGAAGAAATCGCCCTTGGCCGAAATCTCGACCGCGCCGCCGCCGGCATCGACCCGGGTGCTTGCCGCCGCCCCGCCCGAGAGGGCCGTGCCCACCGAGGCCGTCAGCCGGTCCGAGAACACCATCACCCCGAACGAGCCCTGCACCGCCGCGCCGGTGCCGCCGGCGCCGCCGAGCGCCTCGACGTAGTAGTTGCTGTCGCCCAGAAGCTTCCGGTTCGGCAGGTCCACCACCGTGTCCGCGAAATCGTCGAAAGAGGCGATGTCGAAGCTGGGCGGGCTGTCGATGCGCCGGTTCAGCGCCGTGACCGACAGGCCCGAGGCGGTGATGTCGGCCCCGGCCCCGACTGCGGCCATGTAGTCCTTGTCGGAGACCACCACGGCGATCGACCCGCCGACCGCGACACCGCCCTTCGACACCGACGCGCCCCAGGCCTTGGCCGACAGATGGCTGGTGTTGTCCACACCGACCTCGACCGCCCCGCCCTGGTCGATGGTGACGTTGTTGCCGATGGTCGCCTCGGTCCGCCCTGTGGAGATCGCCACCGCCAGCGCGCCGGCCACGCTGACCTGCCGGCCCGAAGCACCGGCTAGCGCCAGCGCAGTGAGCCGCGAGCGATAGTCGTCGCCCGCGTTCTCGCGCGAGTGCGCGGTGACGGTGATGTCGCCCGCCTCGGTGACCCTCGCGCCATCGGCGACGCGCGCTTGGGTAGTGTTGTTCAGGATGCCGAGGCCGACGCCCACCCCGATCCCCACCTTGCTCTGCGGGTCGGAGGCGAGACCGCTGCCCGAGGTGGCCATCCCGGCCTCGTTCTCGGCCGATACCTCCAGCGCGCCGGAGAGCGTCACCGTGACCGACCCCAGATCCGCCTCCACCCGGTCCTGCACCGCGGCGATGCCGGCGGCCGCCGCGACGGTCACCTTGGCCTGCTGGTTGTCCTGCCCGTCCTGGTCGCGCTGGAAGCCCTCGGTCTGCTCCAGCGCATCGACACTCGCCACGGAGCCTCCGGTGTCGGGGTTCAGCTTCTCGTTCACCTCGTCGAAGATGCCACCGCCGGCGGTGGCGGTCGCGTGGGCGTCATAGCTGCGCTCGGCCTTGGCGGTGATCGCCAGCGACTGTGCCGAGACATCCCGGGCCAGCGCGGCGCTGGTGCGCGAGGTGTTGCGCAGCAGGCCGTCCTCGTCCCCGATGCCGAAGATCAGCGCGGCCGAGGCGCCCACGCCGACCTTGCCGCCCTCGTTCTCCCCCTCCGAGGTCGCGCGGTGCGCACCGTGGCTTTTTGCCCCGATGGTCACCGCCCCGGGCATCGACAGCCCGGCCCCGCTTCCGATCCGCGCCACCGTGGCATGGTCGATCAGCGCCAGCGCCACCGAGGCGTCCACCGCGATGCCGCCCTCGGCCCCGGCCGCCGCCTCGGTCTCGGTGTCGAGCCGTGAGGTCGCCGTCACGTCGAGGCCGGCGCCGCCCGAGAAACCGGCCCCGTCCTCGATCTCGGCCCGCGTCTCGCTGCGAATGGTGTTGATCGCGACCGAAGCACCCACGCCGACATCGCCGCCGGCCGCCCCATCGTCGGCCGGCCTGGCCGCGGCCCTGGCCTCCATCTCGGCGCTCGCCTCGATCCGCGAGGCGCCCGAGCCCGCATCAACCTGCGCCCCGCCATCGATCCGCGCCAGCGTCGTTGCGTGGATCACGTTGAGCGCCAGCGAGCCGGCGACACCGACATTGCTCGCGCCCGCGCCCGAGGTCGCCTCGGCGCCGATCCGGTCGAAGCCCTCGTCGTCGCCATTCTCCGCCTGCAGCGCGGTCACTTCCACGCCGTCGGCGACGTGGCTCGCTGCGCCAAGGCTGGCAAGGTTGGTTCTGGTGACGGTGTTCAGCGCCACCGCGGCGCCGACGCCGACCGCGGCGCCGTCGCTCACCGCGGTCGCGTCGGCGGCCACCGTGCCGGTGGCGTTCGCCGCCGTCTCCAGGCTCATGAGCCCGCCGGCGGTGATCGCCACGGCGTCGGGCACCTCCGCGGTGACCGCGGCGCGCTGCAGGTTCAGACCCACCGCCGCCGCAACCGCCACGCCGCCCTCCGAGGTCGAGGCCGACCGGCCCTCCTCGTCGTCGGCCGCCGCCCGCGTCGCCGACTGCTGGTCATCGTCGCCGACCCCGGCCGAGGCCTGCCGCGACGCCCCGGCATCGAGCTCGGAACTGACCAGGGCGTCCACCCCACCGCCATTGCCATCGCTGCCGTCGCCGTCGCCCGCCGCCCCCGACGCCCCCGCCGTCGCCGTCACCTCCGACGAGGACAGCCCGTAGGCCGCGAACCCGACCGCGCCGCCCGCGTCCACGTCCCGCGCCGTCGTCGCCAGCACCCGGTCGTCGACCAGCGCCAGCGCCACCGCCGCGCCCACCGCCACGTCCGAGCCCGCCGCCGTCGCGCCCGCCGCCGTCGCCGTCTCCGCCCGATGCGCCGCCGACACCGTCACATCGCCCGACGCCGCCAGTTGCGCCCCCGACCCCAGCCGCGCCGTGGTCGTGTTCGACACCAGCGACAGCGCCAGCGCCGGCGTCACCGCAACCCCGCCCGCCGCCCCGGCCTCGGCCCGCGTCGTCACCGCATGCCCGCCCGAGGCCGCCACCGTGACATCCCCGGCCCCGGTCAGATCCGACCCGTCGCCCAGCTCCGCCCGGACCCGCTGCGCCAGGATGTTCAGCGCCACCGAGGCGCCCACCCCCACCGAACCGCCCGAGGCCCCGGACCCGCCGCCATCCTCCCCGCCGTTCTCCTCGTCGCCGTCGCTGTCCTCGCCGTCACCCTCCGCGTCGCCGTCCTGGTCGCCGTCCTCCGCCCCGGCCGGCAGCGCCTCGGCCACCGACACCGCCGCCGCCGAGGCCAGAACCTCCACCGCGCCATCGCCCCCCGAAAGCGCCACCGACGCCCCCGGCGCCACCGACGCAACGCTCGACTGATCCACAAGATTGAGCGCCAGAGACCCCGCAACCCCAACATCCGAAGCCCCGGCACCGGACACCGCCCGCGCAACGAAGCGCAGGCCCTCGCCCGGCGTGTCGGTGGAGACCCGCGCGCTCGCCGCCTCGATCTCGCCGGCGAGCCGCGCGGTGGTCACGATCCGGCCGATGTTGAGGCCGACGGCCACGCCGACGCCGACCTCGGAGTCGACCGCCGCGCCGTCGGCGCCGATCTCGACATCGATCTCGGCGGCGCTCTCGACGCTCAGCGCGCCGCCAATCTCGGCCTTCTCGCTGCTGTCGAGGACGGCGCGGGTGGTCGCGGCGAGATCGGAAATCGCCAGCGCCCCGACGACGGAGACCTTGCCCTCGCTGGTGCTGGCCTGCTCGCCGTAGTCGGGGTCGTCGAGATAGCTGCGCGCCGCACTGCCTTCTGCGTGTTCGGTGGCCCCGCCCTCGGCCGCCCGAGCGGTGACCGCGACGCCGGCCGTGGTCGCGGCATCGAGCGCGAGGCTGCCCGTGGTGACGCGCGCGGCATCGCCGACCTCGGCCACCGTCTCGAGGCGCAGGACGCTGACGCCGACGCTGGCGCCGAAGGCGGCGGCTGCCGGGATGGCCTCGGCGACGCTGATCACGGTGTTGGTGGCCGCAACCGTGCTGTCGCTGGTGACATCGACCACCGCAGTGCCGCCGATCCGGGCCCGGGCGGTGCTGGCGACGGCCGAGACGGCGACGGCGGCATCGGCGGCGCTGTCTTCGGGGGCGAGCGACTCCGTCAGCACGCGCGACGTCGCCGTGGCCGCGGCGGAGAGATCGAGCGCCCCGGCCGCGATCCGCGTGGTGCCCGCGATGTCGATCGTCGCCCCGACGGTCATCACCACCACCCCAAGCGGCAGCGCGGACAAGCCGCTGTCGGCGGTCGCGGTGGCGATTGCAGCGAAGGTCCCGCTGGCGGTGATGTCGCCGGATTCGGCGGAGATCGCGGCCGCGGCGGAAGGCAGCGCCAGCAGGAGCCCTGCCTGGTCGAGCGTCGCGCTCGCCGACAGGGTGATGTCGCGCCCGGCAACCACGGGCGCAGCGCCCCCGGCACTGTTGCCGATGCTGATCTCCGCGGCACCGCCCGTGCTCCGTTCGGCCAGCAGGAGGATGTCACCGGCCGAAAAGCCCGATCCCAGCGGCACGTCCGCCCGGATCTCGGAGCCGTTCTCGAGCGTGATGATCGGGGCTTCCAGCGTGATCGAGCCGGCGCTGCCCACCACCTCGCCGTCGCCGTCGAGGTTGCGCGAATCGATCAGCCCGCCTCCGACCAGCGTGATCGAGTTGTCGGCCTGCAGCAGGATGTCGGCACCATAGCTGAGGATACTGGTGCTGAAGCTCGGATCGTCGGAGGCGCCCGCGTCGCTCAGGGACCCGCCGATGAACAGGTTCCAGGGGTCGATCATGAAGGTGCCGGCCGCACCCTCTTCGGCGCGGAGATCGACGTTGACGAAGCCGATGTGCGCGGTTCGGCCGCTGAGCTCGATGAAGCCTGCATCGCCCTGGCCGATCCCGCGGGCGCTGAAAGAGGCGCCGTCCTGCGCCACCAGCGTGCCGTAGGAATAGACGATGATGTCGCCGCCGCCGTCTGCCGCGAAATCCGCGGTGGGCGTCA
>PUNI01000400.1 GCA_003551745.1 Paracoccaceae bacterium
GGCGGCCGCGCCGATGCCCGCGCCCACGGCCGTGCGGATGAACCGGTCGTCGCGCCCGCCCGTGGTGGCGCCGGCCAGACCGCCGACGGCCGCGCCGAGGAGTGCCCCCTGCCGGGTGCGGACGTTGTCTTCCGTGGTGGGGGCGCAGGCCGCAAGGCCGAGGGCGCCGATGCTGATCAACGCGATTGTCAGACCCGGTTTCATGGCAACGCCTCCTTCGCTGCGGACAGCTCCGCATGGCCGTTGCGCCGTGTTTACGCAGCCCCGGCGGAAAACGCCAGAGCCTGTCACGGGATCCTCACGTTTCGGGCAGGACGGCGCGCGGGGCGGCCGCGTCCGCCCGGGCCGCCTCGCGCGCCAGCATCGCCCGCTTCACAGGCAGCCCCCAGTGATAGCCGCCCAGCGCGCCCGATTTCCGCAGCGCCCGGTGACAGGGAATGAGGAAGGCGATCGGGTTGCGCCCCACCGCCGTGCCCACGGCCCGCACGGCCCGCGGGCAGCCCACCGCGCGGGCGATGTCGGAATAGGTGGTGACATGGCCGTCGGGCACGGCCAGCAGCGCCTCCCACACCTTGATCTGGAAGGGTGCGCCGATCAGGTGCAGGGCAATCTCGCGAGGCGCATCGGGCGCATGCGGGCAACCCGGCGCCGGCGCGAAGGCCGCGGCCAGCGGAGCGGCGACGGCCCGAACATCCTCGACATGGCGCGCGGCGGGCCAGCGCGCGGCGAGGTCGGCGAAGGCGGCCTCCACGCCGGTTTCGGCCGCGAAGGCCAGCCCACAGAGGCCACGGTCGGTCGCCATCGCCACGGCCGGGCCGAAGGGGCTGTCGACGACACCGTGGCGGATCGTCAGCCCGGCTCCGCCGCGGGCATACTCGCCCGGCCGCATCGCCTCCCAGCGCAGGAAGAGATCATGCAGCCGGCCCGTCCCCGACAGGCCGCTGGCCATGGCCGCCTCCAGAACCGAGTGCCGGGCGGCGAGCAGACGCTTGGCGTGATCGAGGGCGAGATACTGCTGATAGCGCTTGGGCGAGACACCGACCCAGCGGCTGAACAGGCGCTGGAAATGCGCGGCGCTCATGCCCAGACGCCCGGCCAGCGCCTCCAGCGACAGCGGCGCGGGCGCGGCGTCGATCTCGTCCAGCGCGCGGGCGATCACCCGGTAGTGATAGCGGTCGTCGTCCATGCCGTCCTCCATGGCCTCCCCTACCCTGCCGGCGTCCCGGCGCGCGACCCGAATCCTGCGCAACCCGCCGCCCCTTGCCGACGCCACGGGCGCGGGCCATACCTCGCGCCATGGCGCGCCAGCTCGACTATGCCGCGATGAAGGCGATCTTCGCCCGCTTCGCCGAGGCCAGTCCCGAACCCCGGGGCGAGCTGGAGCACAGCAACGCCTTCACCCTGCTGGTGGCGGTCGCGCTCTCGGCCCAGGCCACCGATGTGGGCGTGAACAAGGCCACCCGCGGCCTCTTCGCGGTGGCCGACACGCCCGAGAAGATGCTGGCCCTCGGCGAAGAGGGACTGATCGCGCATATCCGCACGATCGGGCTCTATCGCAACAAGGCCCGCCATGTGATGAAGCTGTCGCGGATCCTCGTTGAGCAGCACGGCGGGGAGGTGCCCTCCTCGCGCGCGGCGCTGCAGGCCCTGCCCGGTGTGGGGCGCAAGACCGCGAACGTGGTGCTGAACATGTGGTGGGGCCTGCCCGCGCAGGCGGTCGACACCCACATCTTCCGGGTCGGCAACCGCACCGGCATCGCCCCGGGCAAGACCCCGGAGGCGGTGGAACGCGCCATCGAGGACAACGTACCGGCGGAGTATCAGCGCCACGCCCATCACTGGCTGATCCTGCACGGCCGCTACATCTGCAAGGCACGCAAGCCCGCCTGCGCGGTCTGCCCGATCGCCGATCTGTGCCCGGCCGAGGAAAACACGAGAAGGAAAGTCTCCGCATGAAACGCTTTCACGTCGTCGGGATCGGCAACGCCATGGTCGACGTTCTCAGCCATGCCGACGACCAGTTCCTGGCCGTCAACGGGGTCGGCAAGGGGATCATGCAGCTGGTGGACGCCGAACGGGCGGTGGAGCTTTACGCCCGCATCGGTCCGGCGCGCGAGGTCTCGGGCGGCTCGGCGGCCAACACCATCGCCGGCGTCGCCGCGCTCGGCGGGCGCACGGCCTATGTGGGCAAGGTCAAGGACGACCAGCTGGGCGCGATCTTCGCCCATGACCTGCGCGCGCAGGGCGCGGTGTTCGAGACGCCGAAGGCCCCGAAATCCGCCGCCTTCGAGACCGGCCGCTGCATCGTGCTGGTGACGCCCGACGGCGAGCGGTCGATGAACACCTATCTCGGCGCCTCCGAGACGCTGGGCCCCGAGGACATCGACGTCGAGACGATGGCGGCGACGGAATGGACCTATCTGGAAGGCTATCGCTTCGACGGGCCCGACAGCCATGCCGCCTTCGCCAAGGCGATCGCGGCGACCAAGGGCGCCGGCGGGCGGGTGGCGCTGACGCTCTCGGACCCGTTCTGCGTCGAGCGCCACCGGGCGGCGTTTCGCGCCATGATCCTCGCGGAGGTGGACCTGCTCTTCGCCAACCGGGCGGAACTTGTGGCCATGTATGGCGGCAGCTTCGAGGCGGCGATGCAGGCCGCCGCGGCGGAGGTGGGCATGGTGGCCGCCACCGACAGCGAGAACGGCGTGCATGTCCTCGTGAACGGCGATCACAGCCATGTGCCAGCGGTCGAGACCCGGGTGGTCGATGCGACCGGGGCTGGCGATCTCTTCGCCGGCGCCTTCCTCTGGGGGCTGAACCACGGCCACGCACCGGAGGTCTGCGCGCGGATGGGCAACCTCGCCGCCTCGGAGGTGATCGGGCATATCGGTGCGCGGCCGGAGGCCGATCTACGCCGGCTCTTCGGTGCACAGGGGCTGCTCTGAACCGGCCGCAGGAGCCGCACTGGTGCAGGATCGGTGGTGCCAGGGCCCGGACAGGTCGCCGATTGTCCCGAAACGCGAACGCCTCCGCCGTGAGCCCGGTCACGATCGATTCAGGGGGTGAGCACCGAGAGCGCCTCGGCGAAGGGTCCCGGGTAGAGCCCGGTCGCCAGCAGCAGGAGCCCCGCCGCGGCCAGAACCGCAGTATCCGGCACGGGCAGCGCGGCGGTCCGCACAGGCGGAGCCGGCGCGTGCACCGGATAGAGCGGCGCGTCCTGCCCCGGCGGGATGCGGCGGAACAGCATCACCACGAAGCGCAGGTAATAGTATAGCCCCAGCGCCGAGCCGATCACTGCGGCGGCCACCGACAGCCAGGCCCCCGCCGACAGGATCGCGACGAAGAGATAGATCTTGGCGATGAAGCCCCCCACCGCCGGCAGGCCGGCGAGCGAGATGAGCGCCAGCGTCAGCACGCCGCCGGCCAGCGGCCGCTCCCAGGCGAGGCCGCGCAGATCCTCGATCCCGGGGTCGGCGCCGAGATGGGCGGCCACGCAGAGCGCGGCCAGCAGCGCCGGCGCATAGGCCAGAAGATAGAAGGGCACCGCCTCGGGCGCGGCGAGGCCTGAGGCAAGGATCACGGCGATGTACCCCGAATGGGCCACCGAGGAATAGCCAAGCATCCGCGTCAGCGACTCCTGCCGAAGGGCGAGGAAATTGCCCAGAAGGATCGACGCCGCGCCCAGCAGCGCCAGGCCGCCCGACCAGACCGGCTCGGGCAGGCCCACCGCGGTCAGCCGCACCAGCGCGATCGCGACCACCGCCTTGGATGCCGCGCCGGCGAAGGCTGCGGCGGCGGCCGGCGCCCCCTCGAAGGCGTCGGGCGCCCACATGTGAAAGGGCACCAGCGCGAACTTGAAGGCGAGCCCCGCAAGGAGGAAGCCGGCGGCGAGGATCATCACCGGATTGCCGCGCAGGCCCGGCCCCGGCATCCATCCGGCGAAGTCGAGCACGCCCGTGGCGGCATAGGCCAGGGCCAGCCCCATCAGCAGCGCCGCCGCCCCCGCCCCGCCCATGATCAGGAGCTTGTAGCCGGCCTCCAGCGCCGGGCGCGTGAGCGGCAGCACGAAGAGCGCGATCAGCGAGAGTGTGACGAGTTCGAGCCCGATGAAGAGCGGCGCGGCATGCACCGCCCCAGACAGGAGCGCGCCGCCGAGGGCCGCCAGCGCGATCAGGGCCGGGCCTTCCTTGGCCGGCGGCGCCGGGCGCAGATAGACGAGCGCGGCCAGCCCGGAGAGGCTGGCGAGCAGCGTTCCGAAGCGGGCCAGCTCGTCATCGGCAAGAATCGGCGCGGCCATCCCCGCGGGCAGGCCGAAGCGCGTCAGGGCGAGGGCCGCGGCGGCGGCCATGCCGAGGCCCGCCGCCCAACGGGCCGCGGCCGGCGGCGCCTTCGGCGCCAGCAGCATCGCCGCCAGCGCCCCGAGCCCCAGCGCGATCAGGGGGCCGAGCGCCATCATGGCCGGGCCAGCGGGGCGAGCGCCGCGTCGACCGCCGGTTCCAGAACCACCAGCAGCAGCTGCGGCAGCAGGCCGAACAGCAGCGTGCCGGTGGCGAGCACCACGATCGGGCCGAGTTCGGCCCAGTCGAGATCCTGGGTGACGCAGGCCCGGGAGGGGACGCCGAAGATGATCCGCTTCAGGAGCCGCGTGGCATAGACCACCGAGATCACCAGCGACACCAGCGCGATGGCCGCGAGCACCCAGTTGACCTGGAACATGCCGGTGATGACCAGCGCCTCGCCGAGGAAGTTGGCGGTGCCCGGCATGGCCAGCGCCGCCGAGAAGAACACCGCGAAGGCGGCGGCGAAGCGCGGCGAGGTCTGCATCAGCCCGCCAAGCTCGCGCAGGTCGCGGGTGCCGACGCGATCATAGAGCGCGCCGATCAGCAGGAACAGCGCCGAGGCCGAGAAGGCATGGGCGATCATCTCGACGCCCGCGCCCATCATGGCGAAATGCACGCCGCCGGCGAGGCCCATCAGCACGATCGACATGTGGGCGACCGAGGTATAGGCCACCAGCCGCTTGGCGTCGGTCTGCCCGCAGGCGAGGACCGCGCCATAGATCGTCCCGAACGCCCCGAGCGCCAGCCCGAAGGGCGCCAGCACATGGAAGCCGTCGGGAAAGAGCATGCCGGGGAAGCGGAAGAGCCCGTAGGCGCCAGTCTTGAGCAGAAGCCCCGCCAGCAGGATCGAACCCGCCGTCGGCGCCATGGTGTGGGCGTCGGGCAGCCAGGCGTGGAGGGGCGGCGCCGGCAGCTTGGTGAGAAACGCGAGCGCGAAGCCGAGAAGCAGCCAGACCTGCGCCACCGGCGGGATGCCCATCTCGGCGAAGACGAAGGCGTCGAAGGTGATCTCGGGCGCCGTGGCGGCCATCCAGAAGACGCCGGCCAGCAGCCCCAGCCCCGCCACCGCGTTGAAGACGAGGAACTTCAGTGCCACCGCCTCGCGGTCGCCATGGCCCCAGATCGAGATCAGCAGGAAGGAGGGAACCAGCATCAGCTCCCAGAAGAAGGCGAAGAACAGCAGATCCATCGACAGGAAGACGCCGTTCGAGGCCGCCACCGTCCACAGCAGGCAGGCGTGGAAGAGCCCCGAGTCCTTGCGGATGTTCCAGGAGACGATGACCGAGATGATGCCGAGGACCAGCGACACCGCGACGAGCGCGGCGGAGAGCCCGTCCATCGCCAGCAGGAACTGCAGGCCCAGTGCCGGCGCATACTGGTAGCGGACCATGGCCAGCCACTGCTCGCCCGGCGCATCCTCGGGCGGGGCGCCCGTCCATGCCACCACCAGCGCGATCAGCGCCACCGCGAGCAGGCCGATGGACAGCCAGCGTTCGGCGTCGCGCCCCAGCCGGGGCGCCAGAAGAGCCGCGACGCCGCCGAGAAGCGGCAGCACGATGAGCGCGGTCAGCGCCATGTCGTCCCCCATGCAATGAGAAGGATGAGCGCGAGGCCGAACGCGAGGGCCAGCGCATAGTCGCGGGCGCGGCCGGTCTGCAGGCGACGGCCCGCGGCCCAGCCGCGCACGAGGCCGGCACTGAAGCGCGACCAGCCGCGGTCGAGCGGGTCATGGGCGAAGGGTCGCACCACGGCGGCGGTCAGCCGCTCGGCGCCCAGGATGGGCAGGGTTCCCACCGGGTCGGCGATGCCGCCCTTCTGCCCGGTCAGCCAGCGCACAAGGCCCACGAAGGGCTGCACGAAGGTGACCTGATAGATGCCGTCGATGCGGATGCCGCTGCGCAGGCGGCGCGCGCGCGACACCCGCATCGACAGCCGCGGCACGAAGGTCAGCGCTGCGGCCATCACCATGCCGAGGAAGGGCGCGGCGGCACCAAGAAGCTCGACCGCCCGCGGCGGATGCGGCGGGACGCCGCCGAGAAAGGCCACCATCGGCTCGACCAGCGGCGCCACCGCGAAGGTGGCGATCGCCAGCGCCACCACCGGCACATTGGTGAAGAGCCCGCCCACGGTGGGGCGCGGCCGGTCGATGCGGGTAAGCCCGACGAAGACCGGGCGGAAGGCATAGACCGCCGTCATCACCGCCGCCGCCATCGCCACCAGCCACAGCAGCACACCGAAGGGCCCGGCCAGCCAGGCCGCGGCGAGGATCGCCTCCTTCGAGAACCAGCCGGCGGTGATGACGGGAATGCCGGCCAGCGAGGCGGCGCCGGCCACGAAGGCGAGATAGGCCAGCGGCCGCGCCCAGAGCGCACCGCGCATGGCCGAGATGTCGGTGGTGCCGCGCGCCATCTGGGTCATGTCGCCGGCCGAGAGGAACAGCAGCGACTTGAAGATCGCATGCACCACGAAATGGGCGATTGCGACCTCGGGCGCGCCGAGCCCGATCGCCAGCAGCATGAAGCCGATCTGGCTGATCGAGGAATAGGCCAGAAGCCGCTTGATGTCCTTCTGGAACACCGCCGAGACGGCGCCGAAGAGCGCCGTCGCCGCCCCGAACACGGCCGTCGCCGCCATCACCAGGGGCGCCGCCTGCAGGAAGGGCGCGAAGCGCGCGAGCAGGAAGGCCCCGGCCGCCACCATGGTCGCCGAATGCAGCAGCGCCGAGACCGGGGTGGGCCCGGCCATCGCCGAGGGCAGCCAGGTGTGGAAGGGGATCTGCGCCGACTTGCCCAGCGCCCCGCCCAGCAGCAGCGCCGCGATCAGCCCGCGCCGGACCTCGTCGGTGGCGATGCCGGCCGGGATCAGCGCGTCGAGCCGCACCGAGCCTGCCTCGAGAAAGAGCAGCAGCAGCCCCGCCAGCAGCAGCGCATCCGCCACCCGGGTGATCAGGAAGGCCTTGCGGCCGGCGGCGATCGCACGCGCCGAGGTGACGTGATAGGCGATCAGGAAGAAGGAGCACAGCCCCATCAGTTCCCAGCCGAGGAACAGCACGATCGAGTCGCCGGCCAGCACCATGCAGAGCATCGAGGCGAGGAAGAGGTTCATCAGCGCGAAATAGCGGCGCTGGTCGGGCACCTCGGCCTTGGCCATGTAATCGACCGAATAGGTGATCACGCAGGCCCCGATCGCGGTGACCGTCACGCCCACCAGCGCGCTGAGCGGGTCGAGCTTCAGCGCCAGCGCCACCACCGCGTCGCCCACTGTCAGATCGAAGATCGGCTGCACCCCGTCGCAGACGCCGGCGAGGCAATAGGCGCCGAGCGGCAGCATCACCGCCATCGGCGCCACCGCGCCCAGCATGCCCACGGTCTGCACCGCGCGCCGCTCCAGATGCGCCGGGCCGAGGCCGAGGAGCAGGAAGGCCCCCATGGCGGGCATGGGCACGAGCAGGAGGGCGAGGAACGGGCTCAGGCTCATGCGCTCAATGCCTCAGGGTTCGCACGCTGTCGCTGTCGGCCACATCGGCCAGCCGGCCGAGCCGGAGATAGAGGGCCAGGCCCAGCGCCACCTCGGAGGCGGCGAGCACGAGGACGAAGACGAACATGCCCTGGCCGCCCGGGTCGCCATGATGCGCGCCGGCAGCGACGAAGGCCAGCGCCGGGCCGGTCAGCATGATCTCCAGCGCGATGATCTGGAAGAGGATCCCACGGCGCAGCATCAGCCCGAAGAGGCCGACCGCGAAGAGGCCGACGGCGAGCACCAGCGAGGCGACGAGGAAGAACGGCAGATCGATCATGGCGCGCGCTCCCGCCGGGCCAGGTGCCGTGCGCCCAGAAGCGCCGCGATCAGCATCGCCGAGGCCGCCTCGACGGCAACGGCCCAGGGCCCGAAGAGCGTGGCGCCCAGCGCCACCGGCGACACCGGGGTGGGCGCGCCCGGCCCGGCCGTCGCCGCCAGCCCGAACACCGCCGGCGCCAGCACCAGAACCACGAGCGCCAGCGGAAGCTTCCAGCCGGTGCCGAGCCATCCGCGCTCGCGCGCGATCGCCTCGGGGCCGCTGTCGATGGTCATCACGACAAAGACGAAGACGGCGATGATCGCACCGGCATAGATGAGGATCTGCACGGCCCCGGCGAAACCCGCCCCCAATGCGAAGAAGCCTGCCGCCAGGCTCAGAAGCCCGGCCACCACCCAGATCAGCGCATGCACCACATTGGGCCGGGTCACCGCCAGCGCCATCGCCACGAGCGCCAGGCTCCCGGCCCAGACCGCGAAGAGCCCCGCCCAGCTCATGCCCCGACCTCCCCGCAGCGCCACCGTCGGGGCCGGTTCAGGTGCCGATGCCCGTCGCGGGCCCCGATGCGCACCGCCGAGGGGGCTCGATGCCCCCGAGGCGGCGCCCCCCGTACGGGCCGGACGGCGGCGAGCCCGGCCATGCGCCTCCGGGCCGCGCTCATGGCGTCAGGTCCTTCAGATCCACCGGCGCCGCCTCGGCGCGCGCCGCACCCTTGTCCTTGCCCGCAATCGCCTTGCCCGCCACATCCCAGTAGCGATAACCGGCGACCTTGCCCTCGCCGGCGATCAGCAGATCCTCCTTCTCGTAGACGAGGCCGGGCCGGGCGTAGTCGGCCAGCTCGAAATCCGGGGTCAGCTGGATCGCCGCGGTCGGGCAGGCCTCCTCGCAATAGCCGCAGAAGATGCAGCGCGCGAAGTTGATGCGGAAGGTCTCGGGATACCAGCGCCCGTCCTCGGTCTCGGCCTTGACCACGTCGATGCAGTCCACCGGGCAGGCCACGGCGCAGAGGTTGCAGGCCACGCAGCGTTCGCCGCCGTCGGGGTCGCGCGTCAGCACGATGCGAGCGCGATAGCGGGGCGGCAGGTCGGGTTTCACCTCCGGATAGCCGGCGGTGTATTTCGGCTCCCACAGCTTCGAGCCGACCTCCCACAGAGATTTCAACAGTCCCTTCATGCCGCGCCTCCCACCACGATCCAGCCCGTGACGAGGAGGTTCACCAGCGCCAGCGGCAGCGCCACCTTCCAGGCGAAGCCGATCAGCTGGTCATAGCGCGGCCGCGGCAGCGTCGCCCGGATCCAGACGAAGACGAAGGCGATTGCCGCCACCTTGAGGCCGAACCAGACCGGCCCCGGCAGCAGCGGCCCGTGCCAGCCGCCGAAGAACAGCGTCACCGCCAGCGAGGCCACCAGCAGCACGGCCAGGTACTCGCCCAGGAAAAAGAGCGCGAAGTTCATGCCAGAATACTCGGTCATGAAGCCCGCCACGAGGTCCTGCTCGCTCTCCTGCAGATCGAAGGGCAGCCGGTGCGCCGCCGCCACGCCCGCGATCAGGAAGAGCGCGCAGCCAAGCGGCTGGACCAGCACGAACCACCGCCCCCCCTCCTGCGCCGCGACGATCTCGCCGAGGTTGAACGAGCCCGCGATCAGCACCACCCCCATCAGCGACAGGCCCAGGAAGGATTCATAGGCCAGAAGCTGCGCCGCCGCCCTCAGCCCTCCGAGAGTGGCATAGCGGTTGCGCGAGGCCCAGGCGCCGAGCACCAGCGCATAGACCGTCAGCGCCAGCATCCCCATGACGAACATCACGCCCATGTCCAGATCGGCGATCGTCCAGCCCGGGGCGAAGGCCACCACGCCGAAGCCGGCGAGGATCGGCAGCGCCGCCAGCACCGGGGCCAGCAGATAGGCCGGCCGATCGGCGCCGGCGGGGGGCGCGTCCTCCTTGGTGATCAGCTTCACCGTGTCGGCGACCCATTGCAGGAAGCCGAAGGGGCCGACGCGATTGGGGCCGAGGCGTTCCTGCATGAAGCCGAGGATGCGCCGCTCGGCCCATGTGAAGACGCCGGCGGTCACCATCAGCGCCGCCAGCAGCACCGCCGAGAGGATCAGAACCAGAAGCGCCGCGAGGCTGGCCGTCATGCCGCACCCTCCGGCCGGACGCGGGCGGGCAGGCGGCGCGCCAGTGCAACGGGCAGCCCGACATGGCCCTCGGGCAGCGCGGGATCGAGCGCGACCGGCAGCAGCATGACGCCGACGCGGGCCGTCTGCCCCGCTGCGAGGCCCAGCCGGGCGGCGTCGGGCGGCGCAAGCCGCATCTGTGGCTGCGGCGCCCGCTCGGCAAGCGGCGGGCTGGCGCGGTCCTCGGCATGGGCCGCGAAGGGATCGTGCAACGGGATCACCCGGAGCCCGTCCCCGGCCGCGGGCGTCGCGTGTCCGGACGCTGGCGCGGGTTGCACCGGCAGCGGGCTTTCGCCGGCCGCAATCAGGCGGACGCCGGGATCGCCGCCCTTAAGCGGCCCGCCGACATGCTCCTGCGCGAGGCAGATCGCACTTGGCGAGTTAAGCCCCGGCGCCGCGAGGCCGGTGGCCAGCGGCGGTGGCACGGCGGGGCCATGGCCGCCCTCCATCGACCAGGCGAACGGCGCGTCGCGGTCCAGCGGCGGGGTGCCGGCGGCGATCCGGCCGGCGGTATCGTCGGCGGTCCGTCCCGAGAAGCGCCGCGGGGCGCGGGCCACGCGGGCCGGATCGGTGGCGCCGGGCGCGGCCGCGACCGCCCCGGCGAGCGCCGGCAGATCGGCGGCGAGGCCGGCCAGAACGTCGTCGAGTGTCTCGGCCTCAGGGTCACCGGCGCGGAACAGCCCGTCGCCGAGGGCCGAGAGCACGCGCCAGGCGGCGGGTGGGCCCTCGGGCTTCGCCGCGAAGAA
>PUNI01000339.1 GCA_003551745.1 Paracoccaceae bacterium
CACGAGGTCGGGGAGGCGGGCCATCGTCCCGTCCTCGTTCATGATCTCGCAGATCACGCCCGAGGGGTTCAGGCCCGCTAGCCGTGCGAGATCGACCGCCGCCTCGGTATGGCCCGCGCGGACGAGAACGCCCCCCTCGCGCGCGCGCAGGGGAAACACATGGCCCGGTGTGGCGATGTCGGCCGCTCCCTTGCCGGCATCGATCGCCACGGCGATGGTGCGGGCGCGGTCATGCGCCGAGATACCCGTGGTCACCCCCTCGCGCGCCTCGATGGAAAGGGTGAAGGCCGTTTCGTGGCGCGAGGCGTTGCGCGGCGACATCAGCGGCAGGCCGAGCGCGTCGATCCTCTCGCCGGGCAGCGCCAGGCAGATCAGGCCGCGGCCATGGGTTGCCATAAAGTTTACGGCGGCCGGTGTTGCCATCTGGGCCGGGATGACCAGATCGCCCTCGTTCTCCCTGTCCTCGTGGTCGACAAGGATGAACATGCGGCCGTTGCGCGCGTCCTCGATAATCTCCTCGGTGGAGGAGATCGCATCGCGGTAGTCTTCGGATGCGGGGCGCGGTTGCGGCGCGGGGTCGGTCATCGGCTCGGGCCCTTGCTTCGTGGCGCGCAGATAGAGCATCGCGGCGCCGGGGGGAAGGGGCCGCGCCGCTTGCGCCGCAGCGGCCGGCCGGTCATGCTGACCGGGCAGGGAGACGCCCTTGGACGCCGTGATCGACGATCTCACCCGCCCCTTTCCGCAGACGGCGCTCGGCACCCGCTGGGAACTGGTCAGCGATACGGTGATGGGCGGGATCAGCCGCGGAGACCTGTGGCGCGAGACGGTTGCCGGGCGTCCGGCGCTGCGGCTGACCGGCGCGGTGCGGCTGGAGAACAATGGTGGGTTCCTCCAGATGGCGATGGATCTCGCGCCGGGCGGCGCGATCCTGGATGCAAGCGACTGGGCCGGGCTCGAGCTCGATGTTTTCGGAAATGGCGAGAGCTATGGTGTGCATCTGCGCAGCGATGCGGTGACGCGCCCATGGCAGTCCTGGCGGCAGGGCTTCACCGCGGCGCCCGCCTGGCAGACCCTGCGCCTGCCCTTCGCGGGCTTCGTGCCGCACCGTATCGACCGGCCGCTGGACGTGGCGCGGCTGCGCCGGCTCGGCCTCGTCGCCATCGGCCGGGCCTTTTCCGCCGATCTCGCGCTGGCCGGGCTGCGCCTATACCGCTAGGGCGTCAGGCCGCCTCCCAGGCGCGCAGCCGGGCGACATAGCGGGCCAGCGTGTCGATCTCGAGATTGACCAGATCGCCTTCGGCAACGGCACCCCATGTCGTCGCCGACTTCGTGTGGGGGATGAGGTTCACGCCGAACTCCGCCCCCGTCACCTCGTTGACCGTCAGCGAGGTGCCGTTGAGCGCGATCGACCCCTTGGGCGCGATGAAGCCCGCCAGCGCCTCGGGCGCGCGGAAGGTGATGCGCGTGCTGTCACCCTCCTCGGCGAGCGAGATGACATGGGCGGTCCCGTCGATGTGGCCTGACACGATATGCCCGCCCAACTCGTCGCCGACCTTCAGCGCGCGTTCCAGGTTCACCTGCTTGCCCGCCTCCCAGGTGCCGAGGTTGGTCTTCGAGACGGTCTCGGCCGAGATCTGCACCGCGAACCAGCCACCCTCCTCGGGCCCGGTGGTGACGACGGTCAGGCAGACCCCGTCGCAGGCGATCGAGGCGCCGAGGTCGATGCCGGCGATGTCGTACCCCGTGGCGATGCGCGCGGTCAGGTCGCCGCGCTGCTCGACGCCGAGGACGCGGCCGATGTCGGTGATGATGCCGGTGAACATGGGGTGACCGCCTTTCCCCGCGGCACCTAGGCCGCCGATGCGCCGGGCGCAAGGGAGGGTGCCGGCCGCTCCCAGCGCTGCATCACATCGGGACCGATCGGCATGGCCTCGACAAGCCGGAACCGCGGCGCGGCGGTGAGGGACGGCAGCATCAGCGGGCCGATCGCGGGCCGCCCCTCGGCGCCGAGGACGAGTCCGGCGGCGAACAGCCACAACTCGTCGACACGGCCCGCTGCCAGCAGCGCCGCCGCCAGCCCGCCACCGCCCTCGCAGAAAACACGCGTCAGCCCCGCCGTGCCGAGGGCCTGCAGCAGGGCGTCCATGTCGAGCCAGCCGTCGGGGCCGGGCGGCACCGGGATCAGCCGGGCGCCCGCCGCCCGCCATGCGGTGGCCCGCGCCGACGGCGTGGTGGCCGGGTCGTGGGCCAGCCACAGGGGCACATCCGCCGCGCTGCGCCCCAGCGCGCCGGCCGGGTCGAGGTTCAGATCGCGCGCCGCGACCACCCGCACCGGCTGCGCCGTCACGCCCATGTCGCGCACCGTCAGCAGCGGATCGTCGGCCCGCGCGGTGCCGGCGCCGACCAGAACCGCATCGTGGCATGCGCGCAGCGCATGCACCCGACGCCGCGCCTCGGCTCCGGTGATCCAGCGGCTTTCGCCTGCCGCGGTGGCGATCCGCCCGTCGAGGCTGCTCGCGAGCTTCAGCGTCACCATCGGCCGGCCGAACCTCTGCCGCATCAGGAAGCCGCGCTGCAGCCGCGCCGCAGCCTCGGTCTCCACGCCGGTGACGACCTCGACGCCGGCGGCCCGCAGCGCCGCATGACCGCGCCCGCAGACCCGCGGGTCAGGATCCTCGAAAGGCGTGACCACCCGCGCCACACCCGCCGCGGCGAGGGCGTCGGCGCAGGGCGGCGTGCGACCATGGTGGGCGCAGGGTTCAAGGCTGACATGAGCGGTGGCCCCGTTGGCCGCCTCCCCTGCCCGGGCCAGCGCCACCGCCTCGGCATGGGGGCGTCCGCCGGGCTGCGTCCAGCCGCGCCCGACGATCCGGCCTTCCTTCACGATGACGCAGCCGACCGCCGGATTGGGCCAGACCCGGCCGAGCCCGCGCGCGGCGAGCCCAAGCGCATGGCGCATGAACTGCGCGTCGGTGTCGTGGGTCACTCCTCGCTCGTGGCCTGCGGACGCAGCTCCGACACGAACTTGTCGAAATCATCCGCCTGCTGGAAGTTCTTGTAGACGCTGGCAAAGCGGACGAAAGCCACGGTGTCGATCCGCGCGAGCGTCTCCATGACGATCTCGCCGATGGTTTTCGAGGGCACGTCGGTGTCGCCCAGCGACTCCAGCCGCCGCACGATGCCGCTGATCATCTGGTCGAGCCGCTCGGGCTCGATCGGGCGTTTCTGCATGGCGATTCGGATCGAGCGTTCCAGCTTGTCGCGGTCGAAGGGTTCGCGCTTGCCGGTGGACTTGATCACCACGAGATCGCGCAGCTGCACGCGCTCGTAGGTGGTGAAGCGCCCGCCGCAGGCCGGGCAGAAGCGTCGGCGGCGGATCGACACATGGTCTTCCGCGGGCCGGGAGTCCTTCACCTGGGTCTCGATGTTGCCGCAGAACGGACAGCGCATGCACCTCTCCCCTGTAGGACCCGTGGCCGCATCACCGAGCACTATAGGTAAACCGCGACAGGTTGGGTAGTGGGCGCATGCCATCACTACATCCCTGTGGCCTCCGGGAAACCATGGCGGCGCGCACCGTCCACGGGCTGGCCCCGCCCGGAGACCGGGATCGGTCGCGTTGGCGAAGAGATGGGCCGCAGCCATGGGGAAACGCCCACGGCTGCGGGCCGACCACTGCCGCGAGACGGGGCCCAATCCGGAGCGGCGAAGCGCCCGGGCGTCCCGTCAGCGCCGCGTGCCGGTGTCCCGTGCCGGGATTCGAGCCAATGGAGATCTGCAAAGCGGCACGCGGGCCGATGGCATCACGCCTTGTCGCAGGTTCCCATGCGCGCACCGGCACCGCCAGCGCGGATCACAGCGGGCGCTGCCGTTCGGTCAGGGCGTCGGGTTCGCCGCTCAGTGCACATGCACCGGCGACATGTCGTTCTGGCGGGCCAGAACAAAGGCCATGTCCCGGTCGCGCACCAGCGCGAGGCGCTCTCCGTCGGTGTCATGCACCGCGTAAAGCGTGGTGATGTCGCCGGCTGCCTGCCGGATGTCTTCGGGCAGTTCGGCCACTGCCACAGGCCGGACATAGACGATCGGCTTGCCGGGTGCCTGTGCGGTTTCAGTCTTGTGGTCCATCTTTCGCGCTCCCTTCTGTGCCGCTCAGACCCGTGCGATCTGAATGTTGCGCACGACAGGCTCCGGTGACGTCCGCCGCAGGTCGATCTTCAGCAGCCCGTCTTCTAGTGTCGCGCCGGCAACCTCGACGCCTTCGGCGAGGACGAAGGCGCGCTGGAACGCGCGCGCCGCTATGCCCCGGTGCAGGAACACACGCTCGTCGGCCTCCTCTGCCCGGTGGCCGCGGATCAGCAGTTGCCGGTCCTCCAGCGTGACGGCCAGATCGTCGTTGCCGAAACCCGCCACCGCCAGCGTGATGCGCCAGGCGTTCTCGCCCATCAGTTCGATGTTGTAGGGCGGATAGGCGTCGGCCCCGGATTTCGCGGTCCGCTCCACCAGCCGGTCGAGCTGGTCGAACCCCAGCAGGAAGGGATGTGCCCCGAAGGTCAGTCTCGTCATCGTGCAAGCCCTTGCATCAAGCGACATTGCCATGAGGCCCCGCTGCGCGGCGACCCTGCCAAGGATATGGGCCTGCGCCGGTGCCGGAACAAGAGCGGTCCGGGCTTTGCCCGCGCCGGCAAAGCGGCTAGGCTTCTCCACCGGGGCGAGTCACCGCCCGGTCGCGAGGGCTGCCGATCGCATGAACGCACCCATGGAGCTCGATCCGCAGGAGGTCCTGCGCGTTAAGCTGCAGGTGCTGCGGCGAGAGCACCGCGATCTCGACGATGCCATCGCCGCCCTGCAGGAGCGCGGCACCGCCGATCCGCTGACGTTGCGGCGCCTGAAGAAGCAGAAGCTGATGCTGAAGGACCGCATCGCCCGGATCGAGGATGAGCTGACCCCCGACATCATCGCCTGAGCGCGACCGGCAGGTGACGCCCTTGCCGGCATCCCTCGCCGGTGTATGGTGCCGGCCCAGCACCGGAAGCAGCATCGGGAACCAGCACCGGGAGGACGGGATGGCCGAGCCGCGGGTCGGGATCGTGATGGGCAGCCAGTCCGACTGGCCGACGCTGCGAGAGGCGGCCGAGATCCTGCGCGACCTCGATGTGCCCCACGAGGTGCGCATCGTCTCGGCACACCGCACCCCCGACCGTCTCTGGGACTATGGCCGCGACGCTGCCGGACGTGGGCTGCGGGTGATCGTGGCCGGCGCGGGCGGCGCGGCGCATCTTCCGGGGATGCTCGCCTCCAAGACCCGGCTTCCGGTCATCGGCGTGCCGGTTCAGACGGTCGCGCTCGGCGGGCTCGACAGCCTCTATTCCATCGTGCAGATGCCGCGCGGTTTTCCGGTGGCGGCCATGGCAATCGGCGCGGCGGGCGCGGCCAATGCCGGGCTGATGGCCGCGCAGATCCTCGCCCTGGAGGACACCGCCCTGGCCGGACGGCTGGAGGCCTGGCGGGCGGCTCTGTCGGCCTCGGTGCCCGAGGTGCCGCAGGATGACTGAGGCGCCGCTGCCGCCGGGGCGCGCCATCGGCATACTCGGAGGCGGGCAGCTGGGCCGGATGCTTGCGATGGCGGCGGCACGGCTGGGTCTGATCACCCGCGTCTTCGATCCCGATCCCTCCGCCCCGGCCGCTCAGGTCTGCGCCGGCCATGTCTGCGCGCCCTGGGACGACGCGGCCGCGTTGACGCGGTTTGCCGAGCGGGTGGATGTCATCACCTACGAGTTCGAGAACGTGCCGCTCGCCACGCTCGACATCCTTGCGCCGCTGCGCCCGATCCGGCCCGACGCGCGGGCGCTCGCCACCGGGCAGGACCGGCTCGCCGAAAAGCGGCTCTTTGCCGGGCTCGGGCTCGGCACCGCGCCCTTCGCGGCGGTGGAGGACGCGGGGGGCCTGACCGCCGCGCTCGCAAAGATCGGCACGCCGGCGATCCTGAAGACGCGTCGGCTGGGCTATGACGGCAAGGGGCAGGCCCGCATCGCAGAGCCCGGCGACGCCCCGGCCGCACTGGCCGCGCTTCGGGGCGCTCCGGCGATCCTCGAGGGGCTGGTGGATTTCGAGCGAGAGATCTCGGTCATCGCCGCCCGCGGCGCCGAGGGCGCGGTCGTCTGCTTCGATCCCGGCGAGAACACCCATGCCGAGGGCATCCTGCGCCGCACGGTGGTGCCGGCCCGGCTGAGCCCGGCGCAGCGGACCGAGGCCGTGCTCGCCGCCGGCCGCATCCTCACCGCGCTCGACCATGTGGGCGTGATGGGGGTGGAGATGTTCGTCACGCCATCCGGTCTGCTGGTCAACGAGATCGCGCCGCGGGTGCACAACTCGGGCCACTGGACGCAGGCGGGCTGCGCGGTCGATCAGTTCGAGCAGCACATCCGCGCCGTCGCGGGCTGGCCGCTGGGCGACGGCCGCCGGCACGCGGATGTGGAGATGGAGAACCTGATCGGCGACGACATCGCCCGGGTGCCGGAGATCGCGCGCGAGGCCGACACGACGCTGCATCTCTACGGAAAGGCCGAGGCCCGGCCGGGCCGCAAGATGGGGCATGTCAACCGCATCCGGCGCGGGTGAGGGCCCTCTCCGCGCGCTGCCGGGCGCCGGCCGAGCAAAAACGGCCGCGCCGCCGGGATTGCAGCGGCCTCACCAGGCGCGCCGCGCTACGCGGCGTGTCAGTCCATCAGCCGGGCGATGGCGTCACCGAGGCTCAGATCGGGGTCGAAGCGGCCGCGCTCGATGAACAGGACGGCCTGCGCGATCACCTGAATGCTCAGCATCATGAAGGTGTGCGACACCGGCAGCACGATGTGGTCGGTCATGCCGTCGAGCCGGGTGCTGGCAACCGAGACCTTGCCGTCGTCGTCGCCCTCGATCATCGCAGAATAGAAGGGATTGAGCGAGAAGTCGCCGGCGATGATGCCGAGTTCGTAGTCGGGCAGGGGCAGCCGGTTGGGCACCGAACGCGGGTCGGTGCCGAGCTGCATGCCCGCGGGCCCGTTGATCCAGCGGAAGGGCTCCCAGGCGCCGAAGACGTCCACGAGCTCTGAGCCGTGGTTGGGCGGGGCCAGCATCACCACCCGGCCGAGCTGGGGCAGTTCGTGTTCCGACAGCCACGCGCGCAGCAGGATGCCGCCCATGGAATGGGTGACGAAATGCACCCGCGTGTCGCCGCAGCGCGCCACCGATCGACCGACATTGGAGACAAGCTCGTCGATCCCGGCGTCGGTGGAGGGGTAGCCCTCGTTCACGACGCGATAGCCGCGCCGCGCGAAGACCTCCTCGATGGCGACCATCGAGACCTCGCTCCGCGCGAGTCCGTGCAGCAGGACGACGCAGTCGGTCTTGTCCTCGGCCGAAAGCGGCATGGCCGGCAGCAGCAGGATCAGGGCCAGCGCCAGGGCGCGGAATTGGGTCATGGCCCGATATTAGGGGCAGCGACGTCGCGTGGGGAGAGGCCGGGCGCGGCGGGCGTGGACAAATCGCCGCGAGGCGGCGATGAGGTCACATGGGCCGTCGTCCTGTCCGCCTCGCCGTGCGCGCCGTGATCCTTCACGAGGGCCGGCTGCTGGTCGTCAACGCCTGGCCCGGCGGGCTCAGCGATCTCTGGTGCGCGCCCGGCGGCGGGGTGGAACCCGGCGCGTCGCTGCCCGACAACCTCGTCCGCGAGATCCGCGAGGAGACAGGGCTGGCGATCGAGGTCGGCGCTCCCTGCCTCGTCAACGAGTTCCACGACCCGGAGGGCGACTTCCACCAGTGCGACGTCTATTTCCGCGCTCGTGTGGCGGGCGGGCGCCTCGATCCGGGCTGGCGGGATCCGGCCGGCGTGGTGGATCGGCGCCGCTTCGTCACCGAGGCCGAGCTGCGGGGCCTGCGTCACAAGCCCGACAGCCTGGCCGCCGTGGCCTGGGCCCGGGGCGCGTCGGGCGAGGGCCTGCTCTATGACCCGCTGGAGCCGATCCTGCGCTGAGGCGGGGTCAGGGCGCGGGGTCGATCCGCAGGCTCTGGCGCAGCGCGCCGGTGGCGCGGTCGTGGATCAGGATCTCGCCGGTGTCGGTCACGATCAGCACCCAGTCCCGGCCGAAACTGACGGTTTCCGGCCTGGCGCCGTCGGGCAGCTCGATGCCATCGGGCAACGTCAGCGGTGCGGGCGGCTGCGGCAGGCGCAAGGCCAGCAGCGCCACGATGGCGAGGATGCCCAGGATCATCACCCCGGCCAGCGCGGCGACGAGAAGCTTCAGGAACCGCAGTTCCGGGGGGCGGGGCGGTTCGCTCATCGGCGGGCGGGTGCGGCGGGCGGCATGCTCAGAGGCCCAGCCAGCGCTGCTCGATCTCCGCCGTGATGGCGGCGGGTGGGCCGTGCCAGACCGAGCGGCCGCGCTCGAGGATCACGCAGGCATCGGCGAGTGGCAGCAGCTCGGCCAGGGTCTTGTCCACCAGCAGGATCGACAGCCCCTCGGCCTTCAGCTGGCGGATCGCCTGCCAGATCTCGCTGCGGATCACCGGGGCGAGGCCCTCCGTCGCTTCGTCCAGCACCAGAAGCCGCGGGTTCGTCATCAGCGCGCGGCCGATCGCCAGCATCTGCTGCTCGCCGCCAGAGAGTGTGGCGGCATACTGCCCGGCGCGCTCGGCGAGCCGCGGAAAGAAGGTCTGCACCCGGTCCAGCGTCCAGGGGCCGGCGCGGGCGGCGGCGATCAGGTTCTCGGTGACGGTAAGATTGGGAAAGCAGCGCCGGCCCTCGGGCACGAGGCCGATGCCGAGGCGGGCGGCGCGGAAGGAGGGCAGGGACGAGATGTCGCGCCCGGCAAAGCGCACCGCGCCCAGCCGGACCGGCAGCATCCGGCAGATCGCGTGGATGCTGGTGGTCTTACCCATGCCGTTGCGGCCCATCAGCGCGACCGCCTGCCCGTCCTCCACCGCGAGATCGACCCCGAACAGCGCCTGACTGCCGCCGTAGAACACATGCAGCCCCTCGGCTTCCAGGAGCGCGGTCATGCCGCCGCCTCGCCGAGATAGGCGCGGCGCACCTCCGGATCGGCGCGGATCTCGGCGACGCTGCCCGAGGCGATGATCCGCCCGCCGGCGAGCACCGAGACCCGATCCGCCAGCGCGAAGACGGCATCCATGTCGTGCTCGACCAGAAGGATCGGGGCCTCGCGGCGCAGCCGGTCGAGGAAGGCGGTGAGGGTGCGGGTGCCCTCCAGCCCCATGCCGGCCATAGGCTCGTCGAGCAGGAAGGCCGCCGGTTGCAGCGCCAGTGCCACGGCGATCTCCAGAAGCCGTCGCTCGCCGTGGGAAAGCTCGGCCGAGGGCACGCTGGCGCGGCCGGCAAGGCCGACACGGGCGAGGATCTGGCGGGCGGGCTCGGTCAGCCTCCGGTCCCGGATAACCGGAAAGAGGAAGCGGTAGGGATGGCCCGCGCGGGCCTGCAGGGCGAGCATCACGTTGCGGCGGGCGGAGTATTCCGGGATCAGCGAGGAGACCTGGAAGCTGCGGCCGAGGCCGAGCCGGGCGCGGGCTGCGACCGAGAGCGCGGTGACGTCGCGGCCGCGGAAGGTGATGCGCCCCGCATCGGGGGCGAGCTTTCCGGCGATCAGCGCCATCAGCGTGGTCTTGCCCGCGCCGTTGGGGCCGATCAGCGCGTGGATCTCGCCCGGAAAGAGCGTGAGGTTCACGTCGGCCGCCGCGGTGACGGCACCGAAGCGGCGGGTGACGCCCTCGAGCTTGAGCACCGGCTCAGCCATGGCGCGCCCGTCCCGCCAGAAGCCCGATGAGGCCGCCGCGGGCGAAGAGCACCACCCCGAGCAGCACGAGGCCCAGCCAGAACTGCCAGTGCTCGGTCAGCCCGCCGAAGAGCACCTCGAAGGCAACGAGGATCGCGGCGCCGGCGACCGGGCCGAAGAGCCGCCCGACGCCGCCGAGGATGACGATGACGATCAGCTCGCCCGACATCGTCCAGGCCATCATGGCGGGGCTCACGAAGCGGGTGAGGTCGGCCATCATGGCACCGGCGAGCCCCGTCAACGCGCCCGAGATCGCGAAGGCCACGAGGCGGACGCCGAAGGGCGAGATGCCGAGCGCGGCCACCCGGTCGGGGTTCTGGCGGATCGCCATCAGCGCCGCCCCGAAGCGCGAGGCACGCAGCATCGCGAAGAAGCCGAGGGCGAGCAGCAGCACGGCATAGGCGAGCAGGAAGAACTCCCAGGGCCGCATGGTGTTGATGCCCGGAAACCGGTTGCGGATCAGGATCGGCAGCCCGTCCTCGCCGCCATAGCTGGGCCAGGACAGCGCGAAGTAGAAAAGCATCTGCGCGAAGGCGAGCGTGATCATGATGAAGAAGATGCCCGAGGTGCGCAGGGAGAGCGTCCCGATCGCCAGCGCCAGCAGCCCCGAAAGGCCCGCGGCCGCCGCCCAGATCACCGGCATCGAGGTGGTGCCGGGCAGTCCGATCGCGAGCGGGTAGCCGTGGAAGGCATGGAAGGCGAGCACGCCGGCGACATAGCCTCCGAGCCCGAAATAGGCGGCATGGCCGAAGGAGACCATGCCGCCGAGACCGAGCGCGATGTTGAGCCCCACCGCGGCGAGGGCAAGGATCGCGACCCGGCTGGCCAGCGTGATGTAGAAGGGCTCGTCCGCCAGCAGGGCCCAGAGCGGCACGGCGAAGAGTGCGGCCAGGAGCACGGCGTTCACCACCCATTCCCGGGCGCTGCTATCCATGGGCGGGAAACAGGCCCCGGGGCCGCAGCACCAGAACCGTGGCCATCAGCACATAGATCAGCATCGAGGCGAGCGCTGCGCCCACCCCCATCGCCTGCGACGGCTCCATGAATGCGGCGAGCGTGCGCGGCAGCAGGAACCGGCCCATCGTGTCGATCACGCCGACGAGCAGCGCGCCGACCATCGCGCCCTTGATCGAGCCGATGCCGCCGATCACGATGACCACGAAGGCGAGGATCAGCACCGGCTCGCCCATGCCCACCTGCACCGACTGGATCGCGCCCACCAGGGCGCC
>PUNI01000182.1 GCA_003551745.1 Paracoccaceae bacterium
CCGGGCGCGTCCGGGTCGTCCAGCAGATCGTCTGGCCCGAAGGCGGCACGGGCGAGCCCGATGGTCGGCGTGCGGTCGGCGAAACCGGCCAGAACCTCGGCCAGCCGGGCCTCGAGTGCAGGATCGACGTAGAAGATGAGCTCGGCCTGCGCGAGCTTCGTCACGTCCGCCGCGGTGGGCCGATAGAGGTGCGGGTCGCTGCCGGCGCCGAGCAGGGCCGTCACCTCGGCGCAATCGCCGGCCACGTTCTGCGCCACATCGGCGATCATGCCGACCGTTGCGAGCACCCGCAGCGGCGGCTCCTCCGCAGCCGCGGGGAGGGCCGCAACGGCCAGGGCGGCGACGAGAAGGCGGTATCGGCTCATGGGATTCGGCTCCGGAATTGCTCGGCTGCATCCTCCTACTGCACATGCGAATGAGTTGCAAGTCTTGCTGGTGTGCTGGATCGTGACCGGTCAGGCGCTCGGCACGGGCGTGCGCAGCGGGGGCAGGCAGCGGTCGAACTGGCACGCCAGCGCGCTGTCGAGATCCTGCAGGCTGACCGGCAGGCCGAGATCGACGAGGCTCGTCACCCCATGCCCGGCGATCCCGCAGGGCACGATGCCGGCGTAATGCGACAGGTCGGGCTCGACGTTGATGGCGAGCCCGTGGAAGCTGACCCAGCGACGCAGCTTGACCCCGATCGCGGCGATCTTGTCGTCGCGCAGCGTGCCGTCGGGCAGGGCAGGCCTGTCGGGCCGCTCCACCCAGACACCGACGCGTCCCGCACGGCGATGGCCGGTGACGTTGAACTCGCCCAGCGTGGCGATCACCCAGTCCTCCAGCGCGCAGACGAAGCGGCGCACGTCGCGGCCGCGCGCGTCCAGATCCAGCATCGCATAGACCACGCGCTGGCCCGGCCCGTGATAGGTGTACTGCCCGCCGCGCCCGGTCACATGCACCGGAAAGCGCTCGGGTGCGAGCAGGTCCTCGGCCCGTGCCGAGGTGCCGGCGGTGTAGAGCGGTGGATGCTCCAGCAGCCACACCGCCTCCTCGGCCGTGCCATCGGCGATTCGCGCCACCCGCGCCTCCATCGCCGACAGTGTCTCGGCATAGGGCTGAAGGCCGTCGAAAACCCGCCACTCGACCATGCGCACCCGTCCTTTCGACCCGCCCAGGGCAAATTCCGCTCCGGGGTATCACCCAAGCGTGATATAGTCCCGCGGTCTGTGAAGGGGGAGTCGACCGATGGGCGTGAGACATTTCGTGACCGGCTGCGCCGCTCTGGCGCTGGCCGTGGGGGTGGCCCCGCAGCCGGGCCAGGCCAGCGACGCGCTGGTGGGCGGCATCGTGGGCGGGGTGATCGGCGGCGTCGTCAGCGGTGCGATCCAGCGCGACCAGCAGCAGCGCCGCGCGGCGACCCAGCCGCGGACCCAGCCACGCACCGTGCAGCGCAGCGCGGTTCCCAGCGCCACGCGCACGGCCAACCGCGAGATGCAGGCCTCACTCAACTATTTCGGCTTTCCCGCGGGCACCGTCGACGGCATTGTCGGGCGCAACACGCGCAACGCGGTCTCGCAGTTCCAGGCCTTCATGGGCTATCCGGTGACCGGCCAGCTCACCGAATTCGAGCGCAGCTTCCTCGTCGGCTCCTATCACCGCGCCCAGGCCGGCGGCATGCTGACGGCCCAGGCGATCGCGGCCAATCCGCAGGGGCCGCGGGGCCTGTTGCTGCAATACCGCGACGAGATGGCGCGCGGCACCACCATGGTCGCAGCGCCGCCGGCTCTGCCCCAGGTCGCGCCCGAGGCCGCGCCGCAGATGGCGGCGGTGCCGCAGGCGGCCGAGCCTGCGCCCCAGCCCGCGCCGGTGGCGGCGGCGCCGGAGCCGGAGCTGGCCGCGCCCGCACCTGCGCTGCCCAACTTCCTCGGCGCCGCGCCGGTGCAGGCCTCGCTGTCGTCGCATTGCAACCGGGTCAGCCTGGAGACGAACTCCAACGGCGGCTTCACCACGCTGGCCAGCATGACCGATCCGGCCTTCGTGCTCGAGGAGCAGTTCTGTCTCGCCCGGGTCTATGCCATCGCCGACGGCGAGGAGATGGCTGCGCGGGTGCCGGGCCAGACCCCGGCGCAGATCGCCGAGCAATGCGCCGGTCTTGGCGCCGCGATGCAGCCGCAGGTTGCCGGGCTTGCCGCCACCTCTGCCGCCGACGCGATGCGCGAGGTCTCGGCCTTCGTCGCCGGCACCGGCATGGCGCCGGTGCAACTGGCGGGAACCGGGCGGATCTGCCTGTCGTCCGGCTATCGCAGCGACGACATGGCGGTCGCGCTCGGCTCGGCGCTGCTGCTGGTGACGGTGGGCGAGCGCGTCTATGGTGAACTGATCGGACATCATCTCGCCCAGGGCTTCGGCGTACCGGCGCGCCCCGATCTGGCGCTGGAGTGGTACGACATGGCGGTGTCGGCGATGGCGGCCGGCGCGCGCACCCCCTTCCTGCCCGGTCAGCCCGAACGCATCCAGCTCATCGAGGCTGCCAGCGCTGCTGTCGGTGGCCGGGTCGAGCTCGCCCCGCCCGCACGGGAAACCCCCATCCCGGCCGCCCTGCCGCAATTCGCGGTGCCGGAGGTGAAGGACACCAAGCCCGCGCCCTGACCCTGCGCCACGGCGCAAGCCGCGACCCGGGAGCGGGGGCTGCAGCCGCGCGCGCCCCGCCTCGCCGGCAATCAGCGCTCGCTCGGCGCGGCGTCTGGGTTCGCTGCCAGCGCACCTGTGCATCTCGTGCCAGCGGGGCACTGGACTGGGCCGCATGGGTGGCGATTTTCCCCTTCACAACCCGATGGCGGGTCGCTAAGACGCCGACTGTGTCACGGGCGGTCGTGGCGGAATTGGTAGACGCGCAGCGTTGAGGTCGCTGTGGGGTAACTCCCGTGGAAGTTCGAGTCTTCTCGACCGCACCATCCCCTGACGCTGCCGGGCATCGCTGCCGGGGCAGGCGGAACCGAACGAAGCCTCCGCCGCCGCAGTCACCTGGAACGCACGAAAGTGCACGTCCACCCCCTGTATTCAGCCGCCAACCGCGCCCGTGATCGCGACGCTTGTGGTTGAGAAACTGTCAACGAAGCAGGCAGGTCGCGTGCATTTCAATGCTGTGGGGAGTGTTTAGACTTGGACAACCCCCACAACCCGGGTGCTGGGCGCGGCGGCACCGGTCTCAGTTGCGCGACTTGTCCACCATCCGGCCGGCGGTGATCCAGGGCATCATTGCGCGCAGCTTCTCGCCCACCGCCTCGATCTGGTGGGCGTCGTTGAGCCGGCGGGTCGCCTTGAACATCGGCTGGCCCACCGCGCACTCCTGCATCCAGTTGCGGGTGAAGCGGCCGGTCTGGATGTCGTGCAGGACCTCCTTCATCCGTGCCTTGGTCTCGTCATAGGGCAGGATGCGGGGGCCTGAGACATACTCGCCATACTCCGCGGTGTTTGAGATCGAGTAGTTCATGTTGGCGATGCCGCCCTCGTAGATGAGGTCGACGATCAGCTTCACCTCGTGCAGGCACTCGAAATAGGCCATCTCGGGGGCATAGCCCGCCTCGACCAGCGTCTCGAAGCCCATGCGGATCAGCTCCACCAGACCGCCGCAGAGCACCGCCTGCTCGCCGAAGAGGTCGGTCTCGCATTCCTCCTTGAAGTTGGTCTCGATGATCCCAGACCGGCCGCCGCCGATCGCCGAGCAGTAGGAGAGCCCGATCTCCAGTGCCTTGCCGCTCGCGTCCTGGTGGACGGCGACCAGACAGGGCACGCCGCCGCCCTTCACGAACTCCGAGCGCACGGTGTGGCCTGGCCCCTTGGGCGCCATCATCAGAACGTCCACCCCCGGCTTCGCCTCGATCAGCCCGAAATGCACGTTGAGCCCGTGCGCGAAGGCGATGGCCGCGCCGTCCTTCAGGTTGTCGTGCACGTGTTTCCGATAGGTCTCGGCCTGCAGCTCGTCCGGCATGGTGAACATGATCAGATCGCACCAGGCCGCGGCCTCACCGATGCCCATCACGTCGAGCCCCTCGGCCTCCGCCTTCTTCGCGGAGGGCGAGCCCTCGCGCAGCGCGACCACGACGTTCTTGGCGCCGGAGTCCCGGAGGTTGAGCGCATGGGCGTGGCCCTGGCTGCCATAGCCGAGGATCGCCACCCTCTTGTCCTTGATCAGATTGATGTCGCAGTCGCGATCGTAATAGACGCGCATGTCTCTTCGCCCCCCTCCGGGTCCCGTTTCATTCCGGGCGGGGGTCTAGACGCTGCCGTCGGGGCTGTCCAGCAGCCCGTCTGCCCGGGGGCAGGCGTGCAGGTAGGTGCGAATGGTAGCTGGGCGGGCGCGCCTCACCGCCAGCCCGTGGCTGATGGCAAGCGGCGCAAGCCGCATCCGGGGCAGACGCCGCCGGTGGCCGTCTGCAGGAGGCGCGGATCTTCGCCAGCATCTGCCAGCGGCAGCCGGCGTGCACCGGATGGCGCACGCGGTCGGCTTCCTTCAGAGCCGGTGTGCTGGCAAGGCGGTGGCGGTCAGGCGGTCGCGGCGCGCTCCGCATGGGTCAGCAGGTGGCTTCGGGCGTCGGCGTCCGTTCCTTTGTCATCCGGCTTCGCGGGCTCTCGGCCCGGATGACGGGGCCGAAGCACGCAAGGCCAAACGCAGCCCCGTGTCCGAGCCCGGTCAGTGGGCGATCGACGCGGCGCGGATCGAGCGGATCGCCTCGTCGAGCGTGGTGTTGAACTCCTCGTCGCTCTGATAGACCGACAGCCCCTCGGTGAGCGCGCGCGAGAAGCTGGCGATAACGCCGGCATTGCGGGCGAGCAGCGCATTGGCCTCGTCGCGGGCATAGCCTCCGGACAGCGCCACCACCCGCATCACCTTCGGATGCTCGACAAGCGGGCGATAGAGGTTGTCCTTGGTGGGCAGCGAGAGCTTCAGCATCACCTTCTCGCCCTCCGGCAGGGCCTCCAGCCCCCGCAGGATCTCGGCCAGAAGGAGATCCTCGGCCTCGGCCTTGTCCGGTATGCTGATGGTCACTTCGGGCTCGAGGATCGGCATCAGGCCATGCGCCAGCACCTCGCGGCCGAGGTCGAACTGCTGCTCGACAATCGCGCGGATGCCCGCCGGGTTGGCGGCGTCGATCACCGAGCGCTCCTTGGTGCCGAAGATCCCGTGCTCGACGGCCCGCCGCAGCAGGGCATCGAGGCCGGGGATCGGCTTCATCAGCTTCACGCCGTGCTTCTCAGCCTCCAGCCCCTTGTCGATCTTGAGGAAGGGCACCACCCGCCGGTCTTCCCACAGGAACCGCGCCGTGGGTTTTCCGTGGATGTTGCGGTCCATCGTCTGCTCGAAGAGGATCGCGCCGATCACGCTGTCGCCGGTGAAGGCGGGCGCGTTGATGATGCGGGCGCGCATCTCGTGGATGAGATCGAACATGCCCGCTTCGGTCGTCCAGGCGTCCTCCTCGATCCCGTAGAGCCGCAGCGCCTTGGGTGTCGAGCCGCCCGACTGGTCGAGCGCGGCGATGAAGCCCTCTCCGTGGGTCATCTGCTCGGCCTGTTGTTCCTTCGACATGTCAACTCCGGATCCTGCTGCAGCGCTGGCCGAGTTTTAGGCGCTCGCGCCGGGTCGCGCAATCGGGCAGGCCCCTGCTGACGGCATCGCCTGTGCCGCAGCCGCACAAGGCCTACGACTGCAGCACCGCCACGCCGGGCAGGGTGCGGCCCTCCATCCATTCCAGAAACGCCCCGCCGGCGGTGGAGACATGGCTGAAGTCCCCGGCCACGCCGGCGGCATGGAGCGCGGCCACGGTGTCGCCGCCACCGGCGACCGAGACCAGCGTGCCGGCGCGCGTCAACTCCGCCGCCCGCGCGGCGACGGCAAGCGTGCCGGCCGCGAACGGCGGGGTCTCGAAGGCGCCCATCGGGCCGTTCCAGATCAGCGTGCGGCAGGTGCCGAAGAGCTGCGAGAGATGGCCGACCGTCTCGGGGCCGATGTCGAGGATCATGGCGTCGGGCGGGCAGGCATCGGCCGGCAGGGTCTCGGCGGCGGCGTTCTCGGCCAGCTCCCGCGCCACAACGATGTCGGTGGGCAGGTGCACGGCGCAGCCGGTCTCCTGCGCCGCCTCGAGGATGCGCCGGGCCGTCTCGGCCATGTCGTGCTCGCAGAGCGACCGGCCGACTTCATTGCCCTGGGCGGCGAGGAAGGTGTTGGCCATGCCGCCGCCGATCACCAGATGATCGACCTTGGCCACGAGGTTTTCCAGCAGCGCGATCTTTGTGGAGACCTTCGCGCCGCCGACGACGGCGACCACCGGCCGGTCTGGCGTGGTCAACGCCGCCTCCAGCGCCTTCAGCTCAGCCTCCATCAACCGGCCGGCACAGCTCGGAAGCAGCCGCGCCACGCCATCGGTCGAGGCATGCGCCCGGTGCGCGGCCGAGAAGGCATCATTGACATAGAGGTCGCCAAGCGCGGCGAGGGCCGCCGCGAAGGCAGCCTCGTTGCCCTCCTCCTCCGCGTGAAACCGGGTGTTCTCCAGCAGCAGCACCTGCCCGGGCGCCATCTCGGAGACGGCGCGCTTGGCCGGTGCGCCGATGCAATCCTCGGCGAAAGCGACCTCGGCGCCAAGCGCCGCCGACAGCGCGGGAAGCACCACGCGCAGCGACATCTCGGGAGTCGGCGTGCCCTTGGGCCGACCGAAATGTGCCAGCAAAACCGCCTTGCCGCCCTGACCGGTGATGTGGCGGATCGTGGGCAGGACGGCCTCGATGCGGGTGGCATCGGTGACGCGGCCGTCCTTGACCGGCACGTTCAAGTCCACACGCACCAGCGCGACCTTGCCGGTGAAGTCGATATCGTCGAGGCTTTTCCAGCCCATGTCCCTCTCCTGTCGCTGCCCGACCGTTCTTGCCGCAGCGCCGCAGCGCGTCAACCTTTCACGGAACCGTCGCCTGCCGAGGGCTTTTCCTCGCGGACCGCTGCACCTAGGGTGCGCAGCGTTGCAATGCTGGGAGGGCCGCATGGCCGAGATCAAGGATCCGGAAAACACCATCCTGATGGAGCTGACGGGGGGCACGGTGGTGATCGAGCTGCTGCCGGATGTCGCGCCGAAACATGCCGAGCGGATGAAGTCGCTGGCCCGCGCCGGCGCCTACGACAACGTGGTGTTCCACCGTGTCATCGACGGGTTCATGGCGCAGACCGGCGACGTCGC
Organism: Paracoccaceae bacterium; assembly: GCA_003551745.1. GTDB lineage: Bacteria > Pseudomonadota > Alphaproteobacteria > Rhodobacterales > Rhodobacteraceae > Rhodobaculum. The sequence goes on from PUNI01000182.1 coordinate 7,209, forward strand.
GCATGGCAATGCCGAGAACGGCTTCAACCTGCGCCGCGCCGGGACGGGCGGGTCGGACATGCCCGACCTACCGGCCGAGTTCTCGAAGCTGCCACATGACCGCGGCACGCTGGGAGCAGCGCGGTCGTCGAACCCAGACAGCGCCAACTCGCAGTTCTTCATCAACTTCTCCGACAACCATTTCCTGAACGGGCAATACACGGTCTATGGGCGCGTGATCGAAGGCATGGAGCATGTCGATGCCATCACCCGGGGCGAGCCGCCGGCCGAGCCCGACCGGATGCTCAGCGTGAAGGTGGCCGCCGATGTCGCGTGACAGCTGGATTGCGGGCGGGCTCTTTGCCCTGGGCTTCGCCATCCTCGGGGCGAGCTACCTGTCGGGCACCAACGGCGTCTCTGCGCAGGTGCAGGACACCGGCGGACCCTATCTGGTGATCGAGGTTGCCGGCGAGGCCGCGGGCGAGATCGTGATCGACCTGCGCGACGACGTGGCCCCGCAGCATGCCGAGCGGCTGATCGCGCTGGCCGAGGCCGGAGACTATGACGGCGTCGTGTTCCACCGGGTGATCGAGGGCTTCATGGCCCAGACCGGCGACGTGCGCCACGGCCTGCATGGGCAGGACATCTCGCGCGCCGGCACCGGCGGGTCGGACATGCCGAACCTGCCGGCCGAGTTCTCGCAACTGCCGTTCGATCGCGGTGTCGTGGGCATGGCCCGGTCGCAGGACCCGAACAGCGCGAACTCGCAGTTCTTCATCATGTTCGCCCCTGCGTCGCATCTGGACGGCCAATACACCGTGGTCGGCAGCGTCGTGTCGGGCATGGAGGTGGTCGACGCCATCACCCGCGGCGATCCGGCCCGCAACGGCCTTGTCGCCGAGCCCGACCGGATGGAGCGGGTGACGGTGCGCCGGTAGGCGGGGGGCTCAGCCGGGCCGGCTGATCTCGCCGCCGCCCACCGCGGCGGCGACCCCCGTGGTACCCGGGCAGGAGGTGGGCAACCCGCGCAGCACGCGCACGGCGAGATGGGCGAAGGCCTGTGCTTCCAGCATGTCGCCGTCGAGCCCCGCCGCCTCCACCGGCACGACGGGGCAAGGCAGCCGGTCGGCCAGCATCGTCATCAGCGTGGCGTTGTGCCGTCCTCCACCGGTGACCAGAAGGCGCGTCGGGGTGGCGGGAAAGAACTGGAAGCCCTCGGCCACGCAGGCTGCCGCGAACGCCGTGGCGGTGGCCAGCGCATCGGCGTCGGACAGCCGGTCGAGCGCGGGCAGCAGGCCGGGAAAATCCATCCGGTCAAGGGATTTGGGGGGCAGTCTTCGCAGGTAGGCCGAGCCGAGGAGCGCCGCCAGAACGCCGTCATCCACCCGGCCGGTGGCGGCCAGCGCCCCGCCCTCGTCACGCGCCTGCCCGCGGCGCGCGGCCATCAGATCGTCGAGCGGGGCGTTGGCCGGGCCGCTGTCGAAGGCGAGCAGCGCGCCCTCCTCCTCCGGATTGGCCCGGGACGGCTCGACCCAGGTCAGGTTGCCGACCCCGCCGAGGTTGAGGAAGCCAAGCGGGGCGGTCGCGCCGATCCGCTGTGCGCAGGCGAAGTGGTAGAAGGGCGCGAGCGGGGCCCCCTGGCCGCCCAGCGTGACGTCGGCGGTCCGGAAATCCCACACGACGGGCAGGCCCAGCTCCTCGGCGAGTCGCGCCCCCGAGCCCGCCTGGTGGGTGCCGCGGCCGGCCGGGTCATGGGCCAGTGTCTGACCGTGAAAGCCCACCAGATCGACCGCGCCGAAGCCCGCGAGCGCTTCGGCATGGGCCGCCTCGACCACCGCCGCGGCCTCGGCGACGCCCGGCTCGCCGGGCCAGCGGCCGAGGGCGGCGCGCAGCACGGCGCGCTCGCGGTCGGAATAGGGGCGATAGGCGGTCGGGCCGAAGCCGTGGATGCGCTGGCCATCGGTGACCAGCACGGCGGCGTCCACCCCGTCGAGCGAGGTGCCCGACATGGTGCCCACCACCCGCAGCGGCCCCCCCGAATCCCGGCCCCGCTCGCCTCGCCGCATGGCCTTTCCCTTGCCTGCCCGCGCCGCTATGACGGCGCAGCCCGAGGATGGACGATGCCGCCATGACCTACCACCCGAAATCGGAGTTCCTGCACAGGCTGATCGCGCGGGGCTACCTCGCCGATTGCACCGATCTGCAGGGGCTCGACGAGGCGCTGATCGCGGGCGTGGTGCCGGCCTACATCGGATACGACGCCACCGCGCCTTCGCTGCATGTCGGGCATCTCCTGAACATCATGATGCTGCGGCATCTGCAGCAGACGGGCCACAAGCCGATCGTGCTGATGGGCGGGGGCACCACCAAGGTGGGCGACCCCTCGTTTCGCTCGGAGGAGCGCCCGCTCCTGGGGCCGGAGCAGATCGCGGCGAACATCGCCGGAATGAAGCGGGTCTTCGCGCGGTATCTGAACTTCGCCTCAGATGCGGAGGTGCGTTATTGGAAAGGCCGGGGAGCAGGAAAAGCTGGATACGAGATTGATCCCTCGAAGTTGACCACCGATGCCATCCTGCTGGACAATGCCGAGTGGCTGGACGGGCTGAACTACCTCGATTTCCTGCGCGACATCGGGCGGCATTTCAGCGTGAACCGGATGCTGAGCTTCGAGAGCGTGCGCTCGCGGCTCGACCGCGAGCAGTCGCTGTCGTTCCTCGAATTCAACTACATGATCCTGCAGGCCTATGACTTCCTGGAGCTCTACCGGCGCCACGGCTGCCTGCTGCAGATGGGCGGCTCCGACCAGTGGGGGAACATCGTCAACGGCGTCGACCTGACGCGGCGGGTGCTCGACCGCGAGATCTTCGGGCTGACCTCGCCGCTTCTCACCACCTCGGACGGGCGCAAGATGGGCAAGTCGGCCGGGGGCGCGGTGTGGCTGAACGCCGAGCTACTGTCGGCCTACGAGTTCTGGCAGTTCTGGCGCAACACCACGGATGCCGATGTGGGCCGGTTCCTGAGACTCTACACCGAACTGCCGGTGGAGGAGTGCGAGCGGCTCGGGGCGCTGGAGGGCGCCGAGATCAATGCCGCCAAGGTGCGGCTCGCCGACGAGGTCACCACGCTCCTGCACGGGGCCGAGGCGGCGGCGGCGGCCCAAGCGACCGCGCGCGAGGTCTTCGAGCGGGGCGGCACCGGCGACGAACTGCCCACCCTGGCCCTGAGTGCCGACGAGCTCGCCGCCGGCATCTCGGTCGCGCAGCTTTTCGTGCGGGCGGGGCTGGCGAAATCGGGCAAGGACGCCAAGCGGCTGATCGCCGAGGGCGGCGCGCGGCTCGACGATGCGCCGGTCGCCGATGCGGGCGAGATGCTGGACGCCGCACGCCTCGCCCGGCCGGTGAAGCTGACCGCCGGCAAGAAGCGCCATGCGCGGGTGACGCTGGCCGGGTAGGGGGCTCAGTTGCCCAGCATCCACGCGCCGTCGGGGTAGAAAGCGTGGAAGGCGAAGGCAAAGGGAACGTCATGGGGCAGGTCGGTGCCGGTGGCGGCGTCGCGCACCCGCACGGTGCCCACGTCGCGGCCCTCGGCGATCCGCGCGGTGTCCATCGCCGAGGCCTGGCCCGGCGTCCAGGTCAGGCGCACCCCGGCCTCGACGATCTCGCCCTCGGCGCGCAGGCGCTCGAAGGTCCAGGCGCGGTCCTCGACCCGGACCACGCGCGCGAGCGGCGAGATGCCGTGCGGCGGGTCCTCGCCGGCATAG
>PUNI01000463.1 GCA_003551745.1 Paracoccaceae bacterium
CTGCCTACTGCCTCGAACAGGCGCGCCGGCACCGCGACCGGGGCATCGACCTCGACATGTTCCTCGGCCTGCTGGTCTTCTACCGCCGCAGCTATCTCGACCTGGTCGAGGAGCACCACGCGACGCCTGAGGATCGCCGCCGCATGCTGGTCGCACTGATGGAGATCTTCGACGTCATCGAGCTGCGACTCGTGCGCGACATCGTCGACAGCAACGCCAGTGACGAACACAAGCGCCTGCAGGCCAAGAACCGCGCGCTGGCCAATGAGAAGAACAAGTATCTCACCGTCTTCGAGAGCCTCGCCGACCCGACGATCCTGACCGACAGCGATGACGCGCCGGTGCACATGAACGCAGCCGGCCATCGCCTTTTGCTGGGCGAGGACGCGCCCGGCCTGAGCTATTACGGCGCGCCCGATTCCGGCCGATTGCGCGCGATCCTGGCCCCGATCCTCGCGCGGATCGCGCGGCCGGCCAACGAAAGCGACGGCGTCACCCTCGAGACGGCCGTCGGCCCGCGCGCGTTTTCGGTCGCAAGCCGAAAGCTCCTGGACATATCCAGCAAGTTCGACGGACGGGTCATCCTGCTTAAGGATGTCACCGATTATCTCGCCGCCACCGAGGCGGCCCAGGAGGCCGAGCGGGCCAAGGCCGCGCTTCTGGCCATGTTCAGTCACGAGATCCGGACGCCGATCAACAGCATCCTGGCACTGACCCGCTTGATGGACGACAGCCCGCTCGATGCCGAACAGCATCGCCACATCGCGCGGTTGCGGGAATCGGGCCGGGTGCTGTCGGATCTGGTCGAGAACATCCTCGGCCTGTCGCGCCTCGAGGCGCGGGCGCTGCGGCGTCTCGATCAGGAATTCGATCTGGGCGAACTGCTGCGCGGCGTCATGCTGACGATCGAGCCCACGGCCGCCGCGAAAGGTCTGGAGATGGCCTGCGACATCGCCGGCGACGTCCCTCGAGAGCTCCAGGGCGACATGCAGAAGCTGCGCCATATCCTGATGAACCTGCTGTCGAACGCGGTCGGGTTTACGGCGCAAGGCAGCGTGCGCCTCCGCGTGACCCTGGCCGAGCCGCCCCACAGCGCCCGATGCCGGTTGCGCTTCGAGGTCAGCGATACCGGCCCGGGACTGCCGCCGGGCCCGACGGACTGGCTGTTCACGCCCTTTGCCCAATACCACCACCCGGGGCTGGAGCAGGGGCAACGCGGCAGCGGCCTCGGCCTTGCGATCTGTCGCCAATTCGTCGGTTTCCTCGGCGGAACCATCCGCGCCGACATGCGGCCGGGCGGGGGCGCCGTCTTTGCGTTCGAGCTGCCCTTCGCGCGGGCCAGCCGCAGGCATGACCACGGTCTGCGCCCCACCGGCCTTGCGATCCTGGTGGTCGAGGACGACGAGGTGAATGCGAAGATGACGCACGCCTTCTTGCAGCACCTCGGCCACCGCCCGAGGGTGGTTAACAGCATCGGAGCTGCCCGGCGGGAACTGGAAGCGTCGCGGTTCGACCTCATGATCAGCGATCAGCGGCTCGGCGATGGCACGGGAACCGAGCTTGCCCGGCATCTGCGGTCTGTGGCGGACGCGCGGTTGAACGCGCTGCCGTTGGTGCTGATCACCGCCGATGTGGCGGAAGTGGCCGGCCTGCCGCCCGCCCTGGTGCAATACATCATCGCCAAACCTTTCGGGCCGGAGGATCTGGCGCAGGCGATCCGGCAGACGCTGGCTTCCGGCACCTGGGTCGATGGTGGCCCGTCCGCGGCGGATCGCGCGCCGGCCCCGCATGGCGCCGTCGAATTCCGGTTTGATCCGCAACGGCTGGACCAGATGCGCGCCGATCTGGGCCCTGAACGCTGCGGCCGCATCATCGACAGTTATCTCGACACGGTCACGCGGCTGGCAGCGGATCTTTCCCGAGATGTCGCCGTGCGCAACATCCCTGCCCTCGCCGGCACCGCGCACAAGCTCGCGAGCGCGTCGAGCATGGTCGGCCTGACGTCGCTCGCCGCGCGCGCGAAACAGCTGTTGAACAGATGCAAGTCAGGCAGCCCTGACCAGCTTGGCCGCGACATGGCGCAACTCCGCGCCGACATCCGTTGGTCGCGTGAAGAGCTTTCCAAGTACAAGGAACTGCTCGGCAGTTCCGACTGCAGGGCGAAGGCCGGTGACCAGCCGATCATCTCGACACGCTGATTTCAACGCAGGCTCAAGGCTCAGGACCCATTGATCTGCTTGTGGCTCGCCGGTTGGCGTGATTCACGGCCCTGGATCACCGTGGGAGGAGGCATGATGAGCAGTCTTTTCTGGCTGACGGACGCACAGATGGCGCGGCTACGACCGTTCATTCCCAAGAGCCACGGCAAGCCGCGGGTCGATGATCGGCAGGTGCTGAGTGGCATAATCTTCCTCAACCGCAATGGCTTGCGCTGGTGCGACGCGCCGAAGGAACACGGGCCGCACACTTGAAGGGGACCGTGGCCCAGTGGGGCCGCATGAGCTCTGAAAAGGCTCTACAACCGCTGGAGGCGCTGGGGCGAGATGGGGGTGTTCGCCCGCATCATGCAGGGACTGGCCGCCGAGGCGGCCGAACGCAGGACGGTGATGATCGACGCGACCTATCTGAAGGCGCACCCCACGGCCTTGAGCCTGCGGATCAAAAAAGGGGGGCCTGACGACAAGCGCGAGCGCACGAAGGGCGGGCTGAATGTCAACCGCGCCGACGGCCGCCATCGGCGATGATCTCGATCTCGGGCATGAGCACATGCTCAGGCATATCCCTGAGACTCCATGGCTATGCCAAAGCGTCCGCTCGAAACGGCGGCCAGTTCAGCGGGCCAGCCCGGCGCGCGTGGCTGGCGGCGGGTGCTGTCCGAGAGCGTCACCCGGCCAAGCGCCGGGCTGGAGGTGCCGGATGCTGCCCGTGCCGAATTCAACAATGAAGTGCGCCTCCATCGCCGCGCCATGCTTCGTCGGATTGCGCGCCTGTCGCGGTCAGAAGCGCGTGAACACGAGGCCTGCCGACACCGTCACGCTGGATTGGTTTGGCACGGCGCGCCGCAACGGACTTGCCAAGGTCAGCTCCAGCCGCCAGCGGTCGGAGATCCCGTAGGTCACGCCCAGTCCGGCCGACACCATCGTCGTCGTGCGCGGAAAGGTGGAATAGACGCGCCCGAAATCGAGGAAGGCGAAACCATCCTGCGTTCGCCCGAGGAGAGTCAGCGGGCGGTGCACTTCGATATTGCCGAAAAAGCCACTGTCGCCGGCGACACCCTCGTTGGGATAGCCACGCACCGTGGTCGGTCCACCGATCTGGTAGAGCAGGACGCCGGGCATGAGGTCCGACCGCGTCCACTGGAAGCCGCCCCGCCCCACCAGCGTCAGGTCTTCCCGGAAGCGATAGCTGGCCTGACCGCTGCCGGTGACGATGGTGTGGCGTTCGGTCTCGCCGAGGATGCCGTCTCGGACCCTCGCGTTGACGAGTTGGACCTGCCCCTCGGCTCGCCATTCCTCGGCGAAATAGGCGACGCGGATGCCGGGGGCGAGCTTGGTGGTGTCGGTGTCCACGATCGGCATCCCCGCCGACCACGACCGGTTGGTGCCGCGGAACGCCGACAGCGTGCCGGCGAGAAACCATCTGTCGTCCGCACGGAACGGGTGGCTGAGGGCGACCGAGGTCGACCGTGCCCGGCCGCGGATGCGCAGCTCCTCGGTCGGCCCGGCAATGACCCGGGTTCGAGTCTCGGTGTGGGTCAGCGAGGCGCGGGTGCCGAGGCGGCCCAGCGGCACGTCATAGCGGACGGTGGCCGCCCGGCTGCCCTGCGAGGCTTCCAGAAACAGCAGCAGCGTATCGTCGATGCCGACGAGGCCGTAGCGCCGGTAGATCGCGCCGAAGGTCAGCTCGCCCGTCGCCTTCTGCCCGGAATTGTCGACGTAGGCCTGGAAATAGTGCCGCGGCGGCTCGGTGACGCCGAAGATCAGATCGGTGGTGCCAAACGCGGCCCCGGGCTGCAGCAGAAGCCGCAGTTGCGCGCGGTGGGTCTGGTTGAAGCGCGCGATGTCGGCCGATGCGGTGGGCACGTCGACCGTGGTATCGCGGGCAAAGCGGACGCGGTTGAAGACGAAATCCTCGCGCAGGTCCTCGGCACCGGCAACGCCGACCACCCCGACCTGCCCCTCGACCAGGGTTACGATCAGCCGGCCGTCGCCGAGGTCCTGCGGCTGCAGGATCGCCGCGGCGGTCACCACGCCCTTCTCCGCGTAGAGGTCGTTCACATCCCGGACAAGCTCGGATATCTGCCGGAAGTCGACCGCCCGCCCGACATAGCGGGCCGCGACGGCATCGAGTTCGGCGTCACTCAGAAACGCCGAGGACGGCCCGAACTCCACGGCGACCAGCGGGAAGGCAGGCCCGCCAGGCGGTGGCAGCTCGGCACGCTCGATCGGGTCGGTCAGGACGCCCGGGCCCTCCTGACGGATGCGGGTCTCTTCATCGATATCCTGCAGACGTCGCTCGATCTCCGTCGCCACGCGCTGCGACGGGTCAAGGTCCTGCGCGAGACCAGGCCCGGTGGCCGCAAGCAGAAGCGCGGCGAGCCAGCCCGGTCCATGGCGCAGCACGGACGGTGAGGGCAGCATCCTGGGCATTCGTCCCCTGTCGTTCCGTTGCGGCCGAGCCGGCCGCGCCTTCTTTTCCTCCGGCCCTATTGCGGCAGCAGCACCGCCGGCCCGTCTCCGGCGACGAAGATGTTGTAGAGCACGCCCCCGATCTCGACGGTCTCGCCGTCGATGTCAGGCCACTCGTCCTCCTCCTCATCGTCACCGATGACCGTGATGAAGTCGATCCGCGGGATCGGGTCGTCCCCCATCCGCATGTTGCGCACGGTGTCGCGCACCAGCGCGATGCCGTCGAACGGCAGGTTGCCCTGCTCGTCGGTCACCCGCACGGTCTTGTCGAACACAACCACGAAGGCCGAGGTGATGGTGCGGTCGCGGTCGACCGACAGGCTGAACTCGTCGGCATCATAGTGAAGCTGCACGTTGCTGGGCGGGTTGGCGCGCGGGGTCGGCGAGCGGTTGTCGGCCAGCACCGCCTGCACCGGCGTCACGAGATAGAGCGAGCCCGGCACCTGTGCCGAATGGATGTCGACGCTGCGCGCGGTGGTCGTGAGGGTGGAGTCCACCATCCGCAGTTCGGGCATCACCAGGCCCGCGGGCGCGTCCACGGTGACTGCGCCGAGGGTGCCAATGCTGCCGTCGACGCCGTCGATCAGGAACGGCTGAAGGTCGGCGCCGCCGATGCCCTCGGGCAGCGCCACCGCGACCTCGAGGTTCTCAAGCGTGCCCTCGATATCAGCCGGCCCGGTGAGCACGAAAACCAGGGGCGCGGCGTCGGCGGGCACCTGGCGGATCGCCGCCGCCAAGTCGTCGGCGCGGAGCGACACGAAGTCGGCGACGCTGAGGTCGCCGACCCGCAGCCGGTCGGTGGCCTGCAGCGAGACGTTGCGGCCCTCGATGACGTCGATGATCAGATCGCCCCGCCCGCCGTCGAAGCCGGCCACCGCCTCGACAAGATCGCCCGCGGCGAGCCGGCCGCCAATGACGTCGCCGGTGGAGAAGACGCGCGCATGCACGCCGCCCCCGACATCGTCGAAGCTGACACCGTTGCCGCCCAGCAGGACGGTGCCGTTGGCCGAGGCGTCGCCACCCGTCACCGTTCCTTCCAGCGAGATGAGGGTGATGTCGCCGATGTCGTCGGGCAGGCCGGTGCTGACGAGGCTGCCGAAGCTGGCGTCACCCGTGGCAAGGAACCGCTGCCGCCCACCGCTGAGCGCCGATGCGATGCCGAGGCTGCCGTCGGCGACCACGAAGATGCCGCCCTCGGGTGCGGTGAAGCGCGAGTCGTCGATGTCGGAGAGCGTGTCGACATGGATGCTGCCCGCGGCCGTGCTGGCGGTGACCCGGTTGGTGTCGATCCGGATCGGGTCTGGCAGGTCGATCAGAGCGTTCTGCTCGAAGGTGCGGTCGCCGATGCCGAGCCCGGCGTCCAGCACCACCCCGGCACCCGGAGCGGCGGCGGTGATGTCGACGCGGCCCTCCTCGGCGTCTTCGCTGTTGGCAAGGATGCGGCCGCCGGCAGTGACGAACACCACATCGTCGAGCACCGCCGAGGTGACGACGCCGGTGATGATCGCGTCAGCCGCCGCGGCGAGCTGGACCACCCCGCCGGCCTCGGCCGAGCGGATCACGAACAGTGCCCCCAGCGGGCCGAACAGATTGATGCCGCCGGCCGCCTGCGCCGTGATCTCACCGCCCGGCGTGACACCCACGTTCAGCGCATTGCCGGCCTCGCCGATGCGGCCGGTCTCGGCGACGAGATCGACGGTCTGGCCGAGGACGTTGATGAGCCGGTCCTCATTGGCGTTGAAGAGGGAGTCCGCCGCGGTCAGCACCACCCGCTGCGGGGAGAACACCGTGTCGATGATCCCGCTGTCGACGAAGTTCAGATAGACGCCATCCTGTGCCCGCGCGGTGGTGCTTGCGCCGGGCTTGAGCCCGAGGTTCACTGGCACCTCGGCGGTGCCGATGCCGCCCTGCGCGGCCTCGAGGATCAGGTTGCCGGTGCTCGGCGGCGGCGCCCCGGCGGCGTTGGCGATGTCGAGCCGCACCTTGATGCGGGTGTCGCCATAGGTGTCGATGGTTCCCAGAAGCGCCCCGCTCCGCGAGGCAAGGAAGGCGCCGCCAATGTCGCTGTTCGTATCGTCGGAGACTTCGGGCACGGTCACGTTCAGATCGGTCGTCGCGTCGAAGTTGAGCGGCCGCTTGCTGAGCACCGTCAGCAGCGTGTCCTCGGGCGCCACCAGGCCGAGGGCGGCGGCATCGAGCGCAACCTGCTGGCGCACCGTCAGGCTGTCGAAATCGGCGCCAAGTAGAAGCTCGGTCTCGACACCGGTGCCGGTCAGCCCTTCAGCCACCGCGGCATCGAACGCCGCCTGCTGTTCGGGGGTCATGTTCGCCAGCGCGCGGACCGGGCCCAGCGTCAGCAACAGGTCGTCCCGCTCGGCGGTGGCAAGCGCAACGCGCTGATCGAGCGAAAGGTCGCGGGGATCGAGGCTGGAGCGGATCGCCACCCCGCGCGAAGCGGTGCCGGCCCCCACCGTCTCGCCCACGCCGAGCCCGGCCTCGAGCGTCACCGAGCGGCCCGACACGTTCGGGTCCTTCAGCACGGGGTTGGTGCCGGTCACCGTCTTCAGCGCGCCCGGCGACAGCGAGAAGGCGAGTTCGCGCTCGGTCCAGACCGCGCCATCGGTGAGGCCGTCGCGCTCGTCCTGCGTGGCAACATAGGCGAAGTCCGGATCGAAATCGCCGGTCAGGTCGCCCACCGCGCCGTGCAGGCTGCGGTAATCGTCGGTGCGATCGCGTTCGACCTGAGCGATCCTCGCTGCAACGAAGGCTTCGACGTCGCTTTCGCCCTGGTCGATGGCCTGCTGGCGGAAGGTCTGGTCGAGCGCGGCGTACTCCTGCGAGCCCGGAAGGATGCGCACCTCGAAGTCGGGATCGAACTGCGTGCCGCCGGCGAACTCGGCCCCGTTCTCGTCGCCCTGCGTGCTGCGCACGGCCCAGTAGCGGCGATAGTCCTGCTCGATCGACCGCTCGAAACCGCGGATGGCGTTTTCCTGCTTCTCGGCGTTGTTGCCCGAGTCGATGCCGCGGTCGGGATCGTCGGCGAGCAGGCCCAGCGAGTCCCAGAACCCGAGCAGTTGGTCGTAGGTGCGCTGGTCGATGGTCTCGACCGGATTGTTGTCGAGGATCTGCCCCGGCGCCCTGAGCCGCACGTCGCCGCCCAGCGACTGCACCCGGTCGACGAGCATCGTGCCTTCCGAGTTGCGCTCCCACTGGCCGGCAACGATACCGATGTCGCCGGCCGCGGTGGCGCTGAGCCCGAACAGCGCGTTCTGCTCCAGATCGGGGTCCGTCGCCGGATCACCGAACTCGCGGTTGACGGTGAAGCCGGTGTTCACGCGCAGCAGTTCGCCCTCGCCCACCCCTCCGATGCTGCCGCCCTGTGCGGTCAGCGCGACCCGCGACGCCTCGATCAGCGCATCCGGCCCTGCGGCCGCGATGCTGCCGAAGGTGAACAGATCGACGCGGCCGGCTTCCTCCCGCGGGCTGCCGCCAGCCGAGACCCGGTCGATCAGAAGGTCGCTGCGCCCGAGGATCGAGACGTTGCCGTTCTCGGCCCTCGCCGAAAGGCCGCCGATTCCGTCACGCGCGCCGGTGAGGTTGACGACGAGCGCCGCTTCCTCGGGCGCGCCGTCGATCACCGGGTCGGTCAGCCCCCCCACCGACCGGCTCGCCGATAGGTCGATCTCGCGGGCGCGGATTTCCGCTGCGACATGGCCCTGGATGATCGAGGCGTCCTCGCCGGTGGCGGCGATGGCGGTGGTGCCGGAGGCGTTCAGCAGGTTGCTGGTCAGCACCACGTCGCCCTGCGAGGCGACGTTGATCGCGCCTTCGTTCTGGCCGATGAAGTTCACCCCGATCGCATGATCGGCGCGCAGCGAGTTGGTGACGATCGTAGTGTAGTTCTGTGTAAGCTCGAAGGTTTCGGTGCGCTTGGTCGATATGCAGACGGTGTACCAGCGGCACTTGCTGCTGGTTCCGACCTTTTCGAGGTTGCTGGCGGTCAGGTACGAGAACTCGCCCGTCTCGTAATCCCCGATCGCGGGATCGTCATTGCGAATGGTGGGGGGAAGAATCGTTTCGTCATCGTCCCTGTCGATTACGATTCCCTGGGCGGTGAAGGCGATATCGCTGGTGGCAACCATCGTCCGGTCGGTGGTGACGTAGGTGCCCCTGTCGAGGCGCTGCAAGGATGTCGGGAAGGGGCCGTCGATGTCGTCCAGCGTTCGCACGGTGCTGAGGGTGAGGGATTCTGCGCCGAACAACGTCTCGCGCACGACCCGGATCGTGGAGGTGGCGGTGAAACGCTGGGCTTCCGTCCACACATAGCGCTGGTTGGCTTCCGGGTCGTAGGTCGCGCTGCGATCGCCGCCGTCGCGCAGCGTTACCGCGCCGGATGCGATGAACTCGCCCGTGAGGTTGTCCAGCGTGCCGATCTGTTCGGCGATGCGCACCACGCCCTGGGCCGAGCCTGGATCGTAGTCGCGCGTGAAGGTGGTGCGGCGGATCTGCACGACCGGGCTGCCCCCGCTGGGGGTATCGAGGCCCACAACGTCGGTGATCTCGATCCGGCCTTCGGTGCCGCGCCCGTTGCCGTCCGGGTCTTCGCCGGTGCTGAGGTTCCTGAGGACAACCGGCAGCGCGCTGGCATTGGTGATGTCGATGGTTCCGAAGCCGTCGAGGACGTTGAGCTGGCCGAAATGCCGGGTGACATTGCCGGCCGCATCGCGTTCGGGCGCGGCGGTGTTCATGATCTGCCCGAAGAGCTGGATGTAGCCGCCGTTCACGCTGGCACCGTTGACGAGGAAGCGCTGGTTCGCCGCGTCGAAGGCGGCGCCGATGTTGTCGTCCGCCGCGCCGATCACCCGGAAAACGCCCTCGCCGCCATAGTTCGCCGCCGCCACGATCTCTTCGGCCGCGGCGCGGTCGAACTCCAGCCGCACGGCGCTGCCGCCGGAGAGGAAGTCGCGCAGGTTCACCTGCTGCGGCACGCCGTCGACCAGGAACACCCGCACCGGATCGGCGTTCGGGTTGACTTCCAGCTCCTCCCGGTACGCGTCGAGGGCCTCGGCGAGTTCGTCCTGGTCGATGCCGATGTTCTCGAAGTTCAGCCGGATCTCGACGCCGTAGATGCTCGGCAGCGTCTCGGGCGGGGTGCCGCCGGCGAGGGACAGCATGATGGCATTGTCGAGCGCGCTCTGGTCCACGCCCAGCTCGCCGGCCGAAGCGGTGAGCGTGAAGTCCTCGCCCAGCGTCAGCTTCCATTCGGCAATGCCGCTCTGGATGGTGCTGTTGATGTTGAGAAACCGCGCCGAGATCGAGATCGACCCGTTGGCGGTGATCCCGGCGCCGGCAGCGCCAGGGTTCTCCGGGAAGTTCGCGGGGTCGCCGCCGATGTGGAAGAAGTCGTTGACATAGCTCGCCACGAAGTCGCCGTTGCGGGCGATGATGTCGAGCGAGCCGGCGTCGATCCTCCCGTTTATGTAGATGTTGCCCGCCGCGCTGTCGATCCTGACCGCGCCGAGGGTGTTCTGGATACGCTTTCCGGTGCCGAGGATGATGTCGGGCGCCACCCGCCGCTGGTTGAGTTGGGTGCGGCTCGACGCGGGGTTGAAATAGACCGAGTCCTCGGGGTTGTAGTTCGAGATGATCTCGACGAGGCCGCGCGACGAGGACTGCCGCGTCACCACCTCCGAGAACGCCGCCGTGGCCCCGGCCGGGTTCAGCCGATTGATGTCGGCGTTGTTGTTCACCAGGACGCCGTTGAACCGCAGGTTGCCGGCCTCGAAACTGGGGATCAGCAGGTCGCCGAGGCGCAGCGTGTTGGCGGTTTCGTTGGTGATCCGGATCGTCGCGTCGCCCGGGGCGCGCAGCACGCCGGTGCCTTCCAGCCGGCCGGCGTTGATCGCCACGTTGCCCAGCCGCGCAAAGGTGTCCTCGACCTCGACCGTGAACGCCATCGGCGCATCCGCCGTGGCTTGCGCCGTCTCCGCGTCGATGAGTTGCTGCGCGTAGCTGGCCGTGAGGCTGGTGATCAGGTCGACATACTGGTTGAGCGAGTTCGTTTCGCCGATGGTCCCGCCCGTCGCGTCGGGCAACTGCAGGGTGGTGAGAAATCCGTCGATCTCGGCAAATCGCGCGTCAAGCTCCTCGGCATGGTAGTCCGCCAGCCCGTCCGCGGCCCTGCCAAGCGTGAACAGCCGGTTGTTCGCCTGCAGACGCCGCAGCTCGTCGGTAACCCCCGCCGCGCC